>JAQUPL010000006.1 GCA_028716565.1 Candidatus Omnitrophota bacterium | reverse complement strand
CTCCCACCTATCCTACACATACTGGACCAAAATCCAATACCAGAGTACAGTAAAGGTTCTGGGGTCTTTTCGTCTATTCGCGGGAAGACGGCATCTTCACCGCCACTACAATTTCGCCGAACCCCTCTTTGAGACAGCGATCAGATTGTTACACCATTCGTGCGGGTCGGAACTTACCCGACAAGGAATTTCGCTACCTTAGGACCGTTATAGTTACGGCCGCCGTTTACTGGGGCTTCAGTTCTAGGCTTCGTTCGATTGCTCGGACTAACCCTTTCCCTTAACCTTCCAGCACCGGGCAGGTGTCACACCCTATACATCGTCTTGTATCGACGACTTAGCAGAGTGATGTGTTTTTGCTAAACAGTCATCTGATCCTCTTAACTGTGATCCCCGTCAGCTTGCTTGTACAGCTTACCAACGGAGACACCCCTTTTCCCTAAGTTACGGGGTCATTTTGCCGAGTTCCTTAAAGAGGGTTCTCTCGATCACCTGAGCATATTATGCCCGTCTACCTGTGTCGGATTGCGGTACGTGCATCTACTTGACTCGTAACAGAGGTTTTTCTTGGCAGTATGGTGTGGGCCAGTTCTCCCGTTCCGTAGATTGGGATCCTCGCGCCCCTTGTATCCCGCTTGCGCGGAATACTACGAGCGCAACCCCGGATATCCAAAACCGGGTAGACTTAACCTCCTGCGTCGCTCTGTACTGATAGCGCCAAATAGATGGTGTGGGAATATTTTGCCCCACTGTCCATCGCTTACGCCTTTCGGCCTCAGCTTAGGCACGACTAACCCTGGGCGGATTAACCTTCCCCAGGAAACCTTAGACTTTCGGTGAGCACGTTTCGCACGTGCTTTTTCGCTACTCATTCCTGCATAATCTCTTCCACTTCGTCCAGTAGTCCTCTCGGTCTACCTTCACTCTAACGTGGAATGCTCCCCTACCACTACATCATCCGAAGATGATATAATCCGCAGCTTCGGTTATACGTTTAGCCCCGATCATTGTAGGCGCGGACTCGCGATCGACCGGTGAGCTGTTACGCACTCTTTAAATGATGGCTGCCTCTGAGCCAACATCCCGGTTGTCTGTGTAAATCCACATCCTTTGCCACTTAACGTATATTAGGGACCTTAGCTAGCGGTCTGAGATGTTCCTCTCGCGTCCACGAGGCTTATCCCTCGTAGGCTGACTCCCGTGATAAGGTACGACAGTATTCGGAGTTTCGTTGGGTTCAGCAACCTGGTGGGGTCCTTAGCCCATCGAGTACTCTACCCCTGTCGCCCATTTACACGAGGCTAACCCTAGAGTTATTTCGGGGAGAACCAGCTATTTCTGGGTTTGATTAGTCTTTCGCTCCAATTCTCAGCTCATCCCATAGTTTTTCAACACTAACGGGTTCGGCCCTCCACGTGATTTTACTCACGCTTCAGCCTGGCCAAGAATAGATCACCCAGCTTCGGGTCTACTGCATGCAACTGGACGCCCTATTCGGACTCGCTTTCGCTACGGCTCCTCAGCTTAATGCTGATTAACCTCGCTGCACACAAGTAACTCGCAGGATCATTATGCAAAAGGCACGCCCTTAGACATTTCTGCCTTGCGGCAGACATAGTCCTCAGACAGCTTGTAGGCTTACGATTTCAGGTACTATTTCACTCTCCTTAAAGGAGTTCTTTTCAACTTTCCCTCACGGTACTTTTGCGCTATCGGTCACAAACTAGTATTTAGCCTTGGCCCGTGGTCGGGCCGGATTCCAACAGGGTTCCACGTGTCCCGTTGTACTTGGGTGCCAAATCCAGCCTCGGTATATTCATTTAATTTACAGGACTATCACCTTCTTTGGTCAGCCTTTCCAGGCTGTTCAACTATGAATATACACAAAGCCGGCCTTACGGCCAGATTTGGTCCCGCAACCCTCCGCATTGCTGCGGAGTTTAGGCTATTCCCCTTTCGCTCGCCGCTACTGAGGGAATCAATGGCTTTTTCTCTTCCTCGGGCTACTGAGATGTTTCAGTTTGCCCGGTTTTGCCTCCCGCCCCTATTTTTAAATTTTCAGAGCGGGATACTGGGAGATGAATCCCAGTGGATTGCTCCATTCGGAAATCCTCGGATCAGAATCTGTTTGCGATTACCCGAGGCTTATCGCAGCTTACCACGTCCTTCGTCGCCTGTTTGTGCCAAGTCATCCACCATAAGCCCTTTGTAGCTTGACCACAATTCTCGAAATTGTAGCCAAAAAGACCTTACTACTATGCAGTTGTCAAAGAGCATATTCGTAAGCTAATGCTTACGAAACTAAATCCGCTCTAATTCATATATTTTGGTGGACCTGAGGAGGATCGAACTCCTGACCTCCTGAATGCAAATCAGGCGCTCTCCCAGCTGAGCTACAGGCCCGATAATTGGTGGGCCCAAGTGGATTCGAACCACTGACCCCAGTCTTATCAGGGCTGTGCTCTAACCAACTGAGCTATGGGCCCAATTCGGTTATCGTATGGTTCACCAAAATATGGATAAAATTGAACAGCCAAGTCCTCGCGGACGAAAAAGCAAAGGATTATTTACTGCATTATAACTTTCTTAGGACAATTCTCCTTAGAAAGGAGGTGATCCAGCCACACCTTCCGGTACGGCTGCCTTGTTACGACTTAGCCCTCCTCACCAGTCACACCTTCGATCCGCTTGCGCGGGTCTTCGGGTGCAGCTGACTCGGTTGGCTTGACGGGCGGTGTGTACAAGGCCCGGGAACGTATTCAGCGCGGCGTAGCTGATCCGCGCTTACTAGCGATTCCGGCTTCAAGAGGGCGAATTGCAGCCCTCTATCTGAACTGGGGAATGCTTTAGAGATTAGCTCCGCCTTACGGACTTGCATCTCTCTGTACACTCCATTGTAACACGTGTGTAGCCCAAGGTATAAGGGCCGTACTGACTTGACGTCGTCCCCACCTTCCTCCTCCTCATCGGAGGCAGTCTCGTTAGAGTGCTCTCTTGCGAGTAGCAACTAAAGATAGGGGTTGCGCTCGTTGCGGGACTTAACCCAACATCTCACGACACGAGCTGACGACAGCCATGCAACACCTGTGTAAGCTCCTCTTGCGAGGTCGTTCCGCTTTCGCTTCACTACCACTTACATGTCAAGCCTTGGTAAGGTTCTTCGCGTAGCGTCGAATTGAACCACATGTTCCACCGCTTGTGCGGGCCCCCGTCAATTCCTTTGAGTTTCAACCTTGCGGTCGTAGTCCCCAGGTGGAGCACTTAATGTGTTAACTGCGGCACCGGCCCAATGAAGGACCAACACCTAGTGCTCATCGTTTACAGCGTGGACTACCAGGGTATCTAATCCTGTTTGCTCCCCACGCTTTCGCTTCTCAGCGTCAGAAACGGGCCAGAGAATCGCCTTCGCCACTGGTGTTCCTCCCGATATCCACAGATTTCACCCTTACACCGGGAATTCCATTCTCCTCTCCCATCCTCAAGTCGCGCAGTCTTGAATGCAGTTCCACGGTTAAGCCGTGGGATTTCACATTCAACTTACGTAACCGCCTACACGCCCTTTACACCCAATGAATCCGAGTAACGCTTGCCACCTCCGTATTACCGCGGCTGCTGGCACGGAGTTAGCCGTGGCTTCCTTCAAGGGTACTGTCAACCTTTTGGGTTATTAACCCAAAAAGCCATCATCCCCCTCGACAGAGGTTTACGATCCGAAAACCTTCATCCCTCACGCGGCGTCGCATTGTCAGGCTTTCGCCCATTGCAAAAGATCCTCGACTGCAGCCTCCCGTAGGAGTCTGGGCAGTGTCTCAGTCCCAGTGTGGCTGACCGACCTCTCAGTCCAGCTACCCGTCGTCGCCTTGGTAGGCCATTACCCCACCAACTAGCTGATAGGACGTGGGCTCATCTTCAAGTGGCAGGACCTTACGGTTCCCCGCCTATTCTCACAGCACCATGCGGTGCCGTGGTCTTACCCGGAATTAGCACCCGTTTCCAAGTGTTATGCCAGTCTCGAAGGTAGATTACCCGCGTGTTACTCACCCGTTTGCCGCTAATCTAGACCAACTCTTGCAGCCTTGCGGCCACTCAAGTCAATCTAGATCCGCTCGACTTGCATGCCTAAACCACGCCGCCAGCGTTCACTCTGAGCCAGGATCAAACTCTCCAAAAAATAAGAGTTAACCCCAACTTTCTCGCTCGGTTGAACTTGGCTATTCAATTTTCAAAGATCGGAAAATTTAGGCAACAAAAAAGGCATCGAAGACGATGCCTGAATTTACAGGGACGACTGCATCCTCTCTTTTTCTACTTCATCCAGATCTGTCAAAGAGTTTTTTCAAACTCTTTTTTCTCCTTCCTGGCAGCGAAGTGCAGTTATTTTGCCATCCCAAAAAACCGGTAACAAATACAAGTTGCCGCTTTGGTAACTGACAAGGATACCATCATAGGAGAAGCTTGTCAAGCACTTTTTTAATTATTTTTCCCTACGAAAGATCGACATTAAGGAAATGGCGGCCTATCTTCAGGAGATGGCGCTTGCCGGGCACGAAAGACGGGCTGGCCGCGTCGCTTACCTTCTCCCCGTCGAGCTTTATGGCCCCCTGCCCCAATAAAGAGAGCAGCTTGCTGCGGGAGTCTATGCCCATGGCCTTGAACTCTTCCCTCGCGCCGTCAAAAACCTGGTTCAGGCTAAGCGGCCCGCCGGAAAGTTTTTTTACCGGAGCGTCGGCCGGGTCCTTCCTTTTCTGGAAAACATCCTCAAAGCTTTTCTTCTCCGCCGCCGCGGCTTCTTCACCATGGTAATCTTTTACGATAAGATACGCCAGGTTCTTCTTCGCATCCATCGGATGCATAGCTTTGACCTTCTGCATATCCTCATCGGTCAACAGCTCATAATAGCCGAACATCAGCTCATCCGAGACCGACATCACTTTCCCGAAGATCTCTTTAGCGGTCTCGTTTATGCCGATATAATTACCGTAGGACTTGGACATCTTCTGGACGCCGTCGGTCCCGACCAAAAGCGGCATCGTGATGACGACCTGCGGCTCCTTGCCGTAGGCCTCCTGAAGGTCGCGGCCGACGAGCATATTGAACTTCTGGTCGGTGCCGCCGATCTCGATATCCGCGTCAAGAATGACCGAATCGTATCCCTGCATCAGGGGGTAAAAGAGCTCGAGAAAGCTTATAGGCTTGCCCTCTTTCAGCCTCTTCTGGAAATCATCCCTTTCAAGCAGGCGCGCCACCGTATAGCGCTGGGCGAGCTGGACGAGGTGCTCAAAACCGAACTTCGCGAACCACGAGCTGTTATGCATGCGCTCGAAGAGTTCCTTATCGCCGGTCTTGAGTATCTTGCTGACCTGCTTCTCGTAGGTCTTGGCGTTCTTCTCTATCTCTTCCCTGGTGAGGACCTTCCTCGCCTGGTTTTGGCCCGATGGGTCTCCGACCAGGGCGGTCGCATCCCCTATAAGGAAGATGACCTTGTGGCCGAGGTCCTGGAAATGCCTCAGCTTCCTTAATAAGACGGTATGGCCGAGGTGGATGTCCGGCGCAGTCGGGTCGAACCCCGCCTTGATGACAAGCTGTTTCTTCTTTTTCAGCTTACCGGCCAAGGCGGATTCGTTTATTATCTCTACCGCGCCGCGCTTAATTATCTCAAGCTGTTTTACTGTGTCCATTTTAGGCCTTCAGGCTTAAAGCGATCCTTCTTTCGGCATCATCGACGCGCAGGACCTTGACGGTCACCTTGTCGCCGACTTTATATGACTCTTCAAGCTTGCCTGTCGCCTCGACCGGGAGCTCGGATATATGGGCAAGGCCCTCGAGGTCCGGAGAGAGTTCGACAAAAAGCCCGAAGTTCGTTATCTTCGTTATCGTCCCTTCGGCGACAGTGCCGGGTTGGAACTTCGCGACGAATTCCGGCCAAGGGTCCGGCACCAACTGTTTCATACCTAGCGCCAGTTTCCTGTTCTCGGCGTCGACAGACATGACCACCGCGTCTATCTTCTGTCCCTTCTTCAATACTTCCGAAGGATGGTTGATCTTCCTGGTCCAGGAGATATCGGTATTATGGAGCAGCCCGTCTATCCCCTCTTCCAGTTCTATGAACGCGCCGTAATCGATGAACGAGCGGACCTTGCCCTTGACCTGCGTGCCGACGGGATACTTTCCGGCGACCTCGGTCCAGGGATTCATCTCGGTCTGTTTGATGCCGAGCGCGATCTTCTGGCTGTCCTTATCTATATTGAGGACTACCGCCTCTATCATATCCCCGATAGCGAGGACTTCGGAAGGATGTCCTATCCTCTTGGTCCACGAGAATTCGGAAATATGGACGAGTCCTTCGATGCCTTTCTCGAGCTCGACGAACGCGCCGTAAGGGACGAGGTTTACCACTTTGCCCTTGACCCTGCTTCCCACGGGATACTTGGTGACGACTTGTTCCCATGGGTTCGGCGTCTTCTGCTTGAGGCCGAGAGAAAGCTTGCCGGTCGTCTTATCGAGCGACAGGAGCACAACCTCTATCTTGTCGCCGACAGCGACCAACTCGCTAGGATGGGATATCCTTCCCCATGACATGTCGGTGATATGCAATAGCCCGTCGACACCGGGAGCTATATTGATGAACGCGCCGAAGTCGGTGATGTTCTTCACGACGCCGGGGATCAATTGTCCCGGTTTGAGCTCTTCCATCATCTTGCCTTTGGCTACGTCCCTTTCCCTGATTATGGCGTCTTTACGGGAAACGACGATGTTCTTCCTGGGCTTGTTGATCTTTACTATGACAAAATTAAGGACCTGGCCTAAAAGCTGGTTCAAGTTGCCGAAGCCCTTTAAAAAGACCTGGCTCGCCGGCAGGAACGCCTCTACTCCGATATCGACCGTGAGTCCGCCTTTTACCTTCTTGGTGACGCGGCCAGGGACCATATCGCCTTCCTTGCGCTCGGCGATTATCTTCTCCCAGACCTGCATGCGCTCGGCCTTCCTCTTCGAAAGGACGACCATGCCCTCGTCATTCTCCTTCGCCTCGATGAGGACATCCAGCTCGTCCCCGACCTTTATCGATTTCGGGTCGTTGAACTCCTCGAACGAGATAACGCCTTCGGACTTGTAACCGATATCGATGACAAGATCCTTCGCCGTGATGCCGATCACCCTGCCTTTTACGATATCGCCTTCCTTTATGTCTTTAAAACTGTCCTCGTAGATCTTGGACATTTCTTCATGCTTCTCATCAACCATTTCCGTGTAACTCCCTTCTTTCTTTTGGATTTTTTAGTTCTTATTGCTTTTCGGTTTTACTTCTTTACTGAGTCTCCCAGGCGCTTGATCTCCCCGGCGACGTGATCGGCCAGTTTTTGCGCGGCCTCCTTCTTGTCGCGCGGAAGATCGAGTTTTTTGGGATCGATCAGATCTCCTATATGTACGGCTATTGGCGTACGTATTATGCGTTTCGCGCCCTTGGGCAGGGCCTTATCCGTTCCCTCTACATAAGCCGGAACGATAGGCGACCCTGTCATTAGGCTCAAATAACCGATGCCGGGTTGGGCCTCGTTCATCTGTCCGGTCTCGCTTCTCGTCCCTTCCGGGAATAGAAAGACTGCCTTACCGGATCTGAGGAGGCGGATCGCCGTCTTCATAGCTCCGATATCCCCCTTGTCCCTGTTTACAAGGATCAAATTGCACCTGCCGACCACCTGCCTGAACAACCAGTTATCTGACAAGGTACGCCTCGCCATAAAACGAAGCCTGCGCGGCGAAGCGGCCGACATAGCCGGCGGGTCGAGATGGCTTACGTGGTTACTGGCCAGGATAAAAGCCCCCTTCTTAGGGATATTCTCCTGCCCGTAAACCCTGAAACCCATATACATGGAAAGGAACAGCTTGCAAGTATTTCTTACAAGGAAATACATCATTATCTATAAGGCCTTTATAATACTCAAGACTTTATCCACGACGCCTTCTATCGTCAGGTCTGTCGTATCTACGACTATCGCGTCATCGGCTTTCTTCAACGGGCCGATAGCGCGGTTGAAATCGCTCTCGTCGCGTATTTTAAGGTCTTTTCTTACTTCCTCTTCGGTTAAGGCGGCGCCGTTCCCGTTCAATTCCTTGTGCCGCCTGGCCACCCTGACGTCAAATGAGGCGTCGATATAAAACTTTTTGTCCGCGTCCGGAAGGACTACAGTCCCGATATCGCGGCCCTCCATCACCGTGCCGCCTTCTTCTCCAAGCTTGCGCTGTTTGGCGACCATGCATTCTCGGACGGGTTTCGCGCGCGCGATATATTTGACTTTGTTCGTGATCTCAGGCGTCCTTATTTCGGAGGTCACGTCCTCGCCGTCAAGATAGACCCTCGCACTAAAATTTTTGGTGTGAGGGTAAACTTTCAATGAACCGCTGGACTGCTCTAACTTTATATCGGTCGCCCTTGCGAGCGCGCCGAGCTTCGTTTCGTCGTTTAAGTCAGTTTTTGTCTGCAGCGCCTTAACGGTGAGCGCGCGGTACATCGCCCCGGTATCTATATATAGGAAGCCGAGCCTCTGCGCTACGAGTTTCGCTACGGTGCTCTTCCCTGAACCGGCAGGGCCATCGATAGCGATAACTGGACGCCTCAACTTAGCTTCTCCCTCCTCGCTTTAGAACGCTCGAATTCCCTGCTCAGGCGGGAGGCCGAGCCGCTCTTTATCAGTTTCTTAAGCCTGGCGATATTGCGCTCATATCTTTCAAGCGCCTTTAATATCTCTTTCCTGTTCGTCACGCATATATCGCGCCATATGACGGGATCGCTCGCCGCGATGCGGGTCGTGTCCTTGAATCCGCTCGAGGCGAATTCCAGCGACTTGTCGCTTGCCGTATTGATGATCGCGGCGGCGGCAATATGCGGAAGATGGCTTATCTCCGCGACTATCCTGTCGTGTTCCTCAGGTGATTTTATTACGACCCTCTCCACGCCGAGGGACTTCCAGAACCTGCTCAATTTAGCCAGCGCCGCTCTTTTTGTCTTCTTTGTCTTGGTCATTATGACGATCGAACCCCTAAATAAATTATCCTGCGCGAATACGATGCCCCGTTTCTCCGAACCGGCCAAAGGATGCGAGCCGACAAAATCCACGCCCTTCGGTAAAATACGTTCAAGCGAGGCGACTATCTCGGCCTTAGTGCTTCCGGCATCGGTGACGATACAGCCTTTTTTCAGGGAACGCGATATCTTCTTCGCGGCCCCGGGTATAAGGCAGACCGGAGTCGCTATTATCACGAGATCGGCACCGGCGACGCCCCTAACTGCATCGAGCGTCCCTTTATCTATCGCGCCGCGGGCCAAGGCCTCATTTATCGAGGAAGCCCTGTGCCCTACGCCCACCACTGTCCCGGCCAGGCCCTTCTTCTTCAAGGCCTCGCCGATGGAGCCGCCGATAAGGCCGACCCCGATTATCGCCACTTTTTTAAATATCACGCCCGACCGCCTTAGCTACGGACTTAAGATCTTTCATCATCTTGTTAAAATTATCCGGGACGAGCGACTGCGCGCCGTCCGAGAACGCCTCTTCGGGTTTAGGATGGACCTCCACTATCAGCCCGTCGCAGCCGGCGGCTATAGCGGCCCTAGACAAGGCGGGGACATATCCCCACTTGCCCGCGGCATGGCTGGGATCGACTATGACCGGCAGATGCGTCAGTTTCTTAAGGACCGGGACGGCGCTCAGGTCCAGCGTGAAACGCGTCTGGTCCTCAAAAGTCCTTATCCCCCGCTCGCAGAGCATGACGTTGAAATTCCCGTTAGACAATATATATTCGGCCGACATCAACAGCTCGATTATGGTCGACGACATGCCGCGTTTCAGGAGCACCGGCTTCTTCGATAATCCCACTTCCTTTAATAGATTGAAATTCTGCATATTCCTGGCGCCGACCTGGAGGATATCAACGTATTTCTCGATCAGGGCGATGTCGCGGATATCCATTACTTCGGTGATGACAGGCAGGCCGGTCTTCTCGCGCGCTTCTTTCAGGTATTTGAGCCCTTCCTCGCCTAATCCCTGGAAACTGTAAGGCGAAGTGCGGGGCTTGAAGGCGCCGCCGCGCAAAACCGAGGCGCCGGCCTTCTTTATATCCTTCGCTATATGGATAAGCATCTCGCGGTTCTCGATAGAGCACGGCCCGGCCATGACCGCTATCTTCTTCCCGCCCACTTTGACTTTGCCCACGTTTATTACGCTGCTCTCGTGCTTGAATTCCCGCGAGACGAGCTTATACGGCGCGAGGATCGACATGACCTTCTCGACGCCGGGAAAGACATCGAGCGGAGTGGAGCGGAGCACGTCTTCCTCGCCTATCAGGCCTATGATGGTGCGCTCGACGCCCTTCGATATCATCGGCTTCAGGCCGAGCGCCTTGACCTTCTCTACTATATGCTTTATCTGCGATTCTGTAGCTTCGGGTTTTAAGACGATTATCATCCTATATCTCCTTCGATACCTTCTTAAGAGCTTCCAAAAATTTCTTGTTCTCTTTATCGGTCCCTATCGTGACGCGGATATAGCTCTCCAGCTTATACGGCTTCATATCCCTGACTATCACGCCGTATCTCAGGAGCTTCTGGAAAAACTCCCAGCTGTCGCGCTTTACGTCTACGAGCACGAAATTAGTCTGGCTCGGGACATACGCGACGCCCATCTTATCCAGTGCGCTACAGATAAACTTCTTACCTTTAAGGACCGTCTCCCTGGTCTTCTTCAGGTGATCCGCATCATCGATGGCTGCCTGCGCCGCGACCTGCGCCAATGAGTTCACGTTAAATGGCTGCCTGACCCTGTTCATACATTCTATAAGTTCGGTACTCGCCAGGGCGTAGCCGACCCTAAGGCCTGCGAGCCCGTATGCCTTCGAGAAGGTCCGCAATATAATGAGGTTCTTGTCCTTCAGGTGCCTCATCGTGTCCGGATAATCCTTCGCGTCGACAAAATCATAATATGCCTCGTCCATCACGGCGATGACATTATCCGGGATATTCTCGAGGAATCTCGTTATCTGCTTGTCGCTGATATACGTCCCGGTCGGGTTGTCAGGATTCGCGATAAAGACAAGCTTTGTCTTGCCGTCTATCGCCTTCCGCATCCCGTCGAGGTCGTATTTGAGGTTGACGCACGGGACGACTTTTACCTCCCTGCCGTATGCCTCGGTTATCAGCCGGTATTCAAGGAACGTGGGATCCGCGATGACCGCGTTCTCGTCCTCGTTCATAAATGCCTGGACCATCACGGCTATCAGCTCGTCCGAGCCGTTGCCAAAGGTGATGTTCTCCGGTTTTACCTTGAGCTTCTTCGCAAGTTTAGTCTTGAGGTAAAAGCAGTTGCCGTCAGGGTAACGGTTCAGGCTTTTGAGCGCCTTGGTTATCGCGGCCACCGCCTTGGGCGAGGGGCCGAGCGAGTTCTCGTTTGAGGCGAGTTTATAGACCTCCTCCAGCAAGAGCTCCCTCTTGACCTCGTCTATAGGTTTGCCCGGTTGGTAGGGCTCTATATTCATTACGCCTTTTTTAGCTAACCTGCTCATCCTCTTCCCTTTTATGGTATCGGGTAAGACCCGAGTATCTTTAAGTTCGTGCAGACGCGCTCAAGTTCCTTAAGCGCCTTCTTTATGGCCGCGTCTTCATGGTGGCCTGTCATATCGACGAAGAAGCGGTACTCCCACGCCCTCTTCTTCGACGGCCGCGACTCTATCTTCGTCAGGTTTATCCTGCTCTTCTTGAACGGCACCAGCATATCGTGAAGCGCGCCGACCCTGTCCTTTACCGCGAACATTATCGACGTCTTGTCCTTGCCGGTCTGTTTGTTCTCGACTTTTCCTATTACCAGGAACCTTGTCATATTATGCGGGCTGTCCTCTATCGAACGCGCGAGGATATTGAGCCCATAGCAATCGGCGGCCAGGCTCGACCCTATCGCGGCCGTGCCCCTCTCCTTGACCGCCATCTCCGCCGCCTTTGTAGTCGATGAGACCTCTATCAACTCAACGCGCGGCAGGTTCGCCTCGAGCCACATCCTGCATTGCCCGATGACGCTCGGATTGGAATATATCTTCTTTATCCGGTCCATCCGGCACTTCGCCAAAAGATTATGCGATATCTCTATCGAGATCTCCGAGCATATCTTTAAGTCGGATTCCATGAACATGTCGAGGGTGTAGTTTATCGCGCCCTCTATAGAGTTCTCTATCGGGACGACACCGTAATCCGCCCTGCCGTGCTCGACTTCGGCGAAGACATCCGTGATCGTATTTACCGGAAGGTACCGGACCGATGAGCCGAATTTCTTGAGCGCCGCGATATTGGAGAAACTTGCCGGCGGCCCCATATAAGCTATCTTCAGCGGCTTCTCGAGCGAGAGCGAGCCTGACATTATCTCCCTGTATATCGCCTGTAAAGACTCGTTCGAGAGCGGCCCTCCGTTATGCGCGGAGATCCCCTCGTATACGATCCTCTCCCTGTCCGGCGAATAAACGGCCTTACTTGCTTTCGCCTTCAGGCGGCCTATCTTCTGGCTTAGGCTCGCCCTCCGGTTCAGCAGGTTGACCAGTTTCGAGTCCAGCAGGTCTATCTGCTTGCGCAACTTCTCCAGTTCCATCATTTACCTCCTGGCTTTCGGTTCCTTCGATTCCTTCTTTTGCCAGTCCCTGTTTCAATTCGTTTACATCGATGTCGGCTTCGGTGAATTCGCCGAGCTTCGGCAGCTCGTTCAACGAACTCAACCCGAACCTGTCCAAAAATTCCTTCGTCGTGCCGTAGAGTATCGGCCTGCCCGGCGCGTCCTTCCTGCCGGTTATCCTTATCATCATCCTGTCCGCGAGCGTCTCGACCACGCCGTCTACGTTGACGCCGCGGATGTCCTCTATCTCGGACTTGGTTATCGGTTGGCGGTAAGCTATTACCGCAAGGGTCTCGAGGGCAGGCTTGCTGAGCTTATCCTTCGACTTGACCCTGTAAAACTTCTTCAGGTAATCCGCGAACTCGGGCGCCGTGACCATCTGGTAACCGCCGGCGACCTCGTAGACCTTAAAACTCCTGCCGAGCGTCTCGTATTCTGTCATAAGCTCGACGAGGGCGGCCCTTATATCCTTCGTTTCGACTTCCTCAATGACCTCTTTCATCTGCTCTACGGCTATCGGCTTCTCGGAAGCAAAAAGAAGCGCCTCTATTATTTTTTTCAGCTCACTCGATTCCACTCTGTGTGGCCTCCCCCTCGCTTTGCGAGGGACCTTGCCCTCCGCCTGCTATCGCCTTCAGTTTCGGGTTGATCTTGTCCGCGTTTCGGACGACCTCGATCTCGCCGAACATGCTGCGCTGCCTTACCGAAACTTCCTTGACCCTTATGAGCTCTAAAAGCGCCAGGAAAGTCGCTATAAGCTCGAGCCTGTTCTTCGACCTCTTGAACAGGTCCCTGAAATTTATTACCGGCTGTTCGACGAGGAGGTGGAATATCTCATGGACCTTCTCCTCGACCGTGTATTCATCCTTAACGACCTCGAGGAAAGCCTCCCTCGATACCGACTTCAGTATCGTCGAGAAAGCGTTTATGAGGTCGAATATCGACGCCTCGAAATACGGCCCCTCGGTCTTGTCGATATACTGGGCCTCATCCACCGAGCGCGGGAATACCAAAGACCTTCTCCGCTCCATCTCCGAAAGTTCGCCGGCCGCTTCCTTGAACTTCTTATATTCGATGAGCCTGCGCACGAGTTCGGCGCGCGGGTCCTCTTCTTCCTCTTCAAGCGGCGGCTGCTCATCCGGCGGCAATAAGAGGCGCGACTTGATGTGCATCAATGTCGCGGCCATCACGATAAATTCGCCGGCGATATTAAGGTCCAGCAATTTCATGTACTCGATGTACTGGAGGTACTGCTCGGTGATCTTCGCGATCGGGATGTCAAAGATGTCGGCTTCTTCTTTTTTTATCAGATAAAGCAGAAGGTCGAGCGGGCCTTCAAAGACATCAAGTTTTACCTTATAGGTCATATACCGACTGCCTTCTTTACCTCGTCCATTGTGCCGCGGGCGAACTCACGGGCTTTCCTGTCGCCTTTCTCAAGGACGGCTTCGATCTCTTTCCTGTCTTTGATAAGCTTATTACGTTTTTCCTGTATGGGCCTCAGTAGCTCGACTATGCAGTCCGCGAGCTTGCCCTTGTCCTCTACACAGCCGATATTGCCGGCCTTGCACTCCTCGGACAGGTTCCCTATCTCTTCGGGGAAGAAAAATTTATAATACGAATATACGTTGCATATGTCGGGATGGCCCGGGTCATCCTTCCTTATCCTCTTCGGGTCGGTTATCATCGACTTTATCTTCTTCTTTATCTCTTCCGGGGAGTCCGAGAGGTTGACCGCGTTGCCGTAGCTCTTCGACATCTTCCTGTTGTCCACCCCTAACAACCTTGGTGTGGCGGTCATTATCGCCTCCGGCTCCGGGAATATCTCCTTCTTGTAAAAATGCCGGAACCTGCGCGCTATCTCTCTCGTGAGCTCGAGGTGAGGCAACTGGTCCTCGCCCACAGGGACCGCATTTGCTTTATATATCAAAATGTCGGCCGCCTGTAAGACAGGGTATCCGAGGAACCCGTATGTCGCGAGGTCTCTCCCCTCGACTTCCCTCAGCTGCTCCTTATATGTCGGGCAGCGCTCGAGCCACGATAACGGCGTTATCGCCGAAAGTATCATATCCAATTCAAGATGTTCCGGCACGTGCGATTGAACGAAGATCACCGACTTGTCGGGATCGAGGCCGCACGCGAGAAAATCCGCGACGTTATCTATCGCGTTCTCCTTCATGGCGGATGGATCCGCATACTCACTCATCAGCGCATGATAGTCCGCCACCATGTAGAAGCAGTCGTATTTCTCCTGCATCCCGACCCAGTTCTTAAGCGCGCCTGCCAGGTGCCCCAGGTGTAATTTTCCGGTCGGGCGCATCCCGCTTAAGATGCGTTTCTTCATCCTTACAATTTCCTCGCTGTCTTTTTCAACTCGTATATCTCTATCACGTCGCCGGCGTTTATGCCGCTGAAGTTATCGAGGGATATGCCGCACTCGAAACCTTCGGCGACTTCCTTGACATCGTCTTTAAACCGCTTCAATGAGCCGATCCTTCCCTCATAGACCTTATCCTTGTCCCTCCAGAGGCGGCACAACGCGCCTCTTACCGCCTTTCCCTTGGCAAGGAAGCAGCCGGCTATCGTCCCGGCCTTGCTGACCTTGAAGACCTGCCTGACGTCGGCGCGGCCCATGAAGACCTCGGAGATCGTCGGCTCGAGCATACCTTCCATGGCGCTCTTTATGTCGTTGATCGCCTCGTAAATTATCCTGTATAACCTGACATCGACCTCCTCGAGCTTCGCCTTCGGCGCGGCCTCGGGCGTAAGGTCGACGTGGAAACCGATTATGATGGCGTTTGAAGCCGCGGCGAGCATGATATCCGACTCGTTTATGCTGCCGACAGCGGAATGTATCACATCGAGCTTGATGTCTTTAGTCTCAAGGTTCTTTATCGATTGTTCGAGAGCCCCGGCCGAACCCTGCACGTCGGCCTTGAGGATCACCTTTAATTCCTTGGCTTTCCCTTCCTTTACCTGTTGGGAAAGTTCCTCGAGGGTTATCCTCTTTACAGGCTGCAAGTGGTTAGCTTTCGCAACGTCCAGGCGCCTGTTGACGATCTCCCTCGCGGCCTTCTCATCGGCCACTACGAAGAATACATCGCCGGCCTCAGGTACACCGGCCAGGCCCAATATCTCTACGGGTTTTGACGGCGGCGCTTCATTTATCCTGTGGCCGAGGTCGTTTATCATAGCCCTGACCTTGCCGTAATGCTGTCCCGCGACGACCGTATCGCCGGGGCGCAATGTGCCTTTCTGGACGAGGACGGTAGCGATAGGCCCGCCGCCCTTCGATAACCTTCCTTCGATGACGACGCCCTTTGCCGCCCTGGTAGGGTCGGCCTTGAGCTCGAGCATCTCGGCTTCAAGCAGGAGCATCTCCAAAAGCTCATCGATGCCCTTGCCGGTCTTCGCCGAGACTCCGACGGCGATAGTCTTGCCGCCCCAGTCCTCGGTCATGAGGCCTATATCCATCAACTGCTTCTTGACCCTGTCCGGGTTCGCTTCCGCCTTATCTATCTTATTCATCGCGACGATTAACGGCACTCCGGCCGCGCGCGCGTGGTCTATGGCTTCTTTTGTCTGGGGCATGACACCGTCATCCGCCGCGACGACTAAAATTACGATATCGGTCGCCTGCGCGCCGCGCGCCCTCATGGCTGTAAACGCTTCATGTCCCGGAGTATCTAAAAATGTGATATGGCCCTTTCCGACAGCCACTTCATACGCGCCGATATGCTGGGTGATACCGCCGGACTCCTGCTCTGTCACGCGGCTCTTCCTTATCGCATCGAGCAGAGACGTCTTGCCGTGGTCGACGTGGCCCATCAATGTGATGACCGGCGCGCGGAAGACCAATTTGGCCTTATCCTCGACATCAAGCGCCTTTGTCAATTCCTCTTCCTGCGTCAACGGTTTTACAAATTCAAATCCGTAATCGGCGGCGATAAGGCTCGCCACGTCATAGTCGACCGCCTGGTTTATCGTCGCCATGACCTTAAGTTTCATTAGTTTCATTATCAATTCATTGGGCCTGGCGTTCAATTTCACGGCGAGGTCTTTTATGGTTATGGGGAATTTGCATTCTATCTTTACGGGTTCTTTTTTGACCGGAGGAGCCGCTGGTACCTGCTTAATCTCAGTTTTAGGTACGGGGGGAACAGGCGGAGCCGGAGGAGTTACTTCTGGCTTCCGGACCGTTTTTTCTTCTGCTTTTGGAGACGGCCTTTCGGCCCTCGGTGCCTCAAGCTTCGGAGCAGGCTTTGGCGCCTCAACTTTCGGCGCAACCGGAGGCTGCACAGGCGCGGGCTTGACCTCTGGTTTCGGGGCCTCAAGCTTCGGAGCTGTGATCTTGGCCTTAACGACTTTCTTTTCCTTGGCCGGAATCGCGAGCTTGATCTTCTTAACCGCGACCTTTGGTTTAGCCGACGCCTTGACAGGCTTCTTTTTTACTTCCTTTTTCTTCTCTTCTTTAGCCTTCTTCATATTTTATTTTGCCAGCCCCTTCGCGCTTTTTAATATTTTTTCTGCCGTTTTCTCGCCTATGCCTTTTATCTTGGTAAGTTCCTCTACGGAGGATGCGGCTATCTTCTCTATTGAATCGAGGCCGGCTTCCTCAAACAACCCTTTGGTCTTCGGCCCTACTCCCTCGAGCGATGATATATCCGGAACTCCCTCTTTCTCTTCTTTACCCGCTTCCTTCGCTTCTTCCGGCTCCGCCGCCTTCTTCTCTTGCGCGAGCGCACCTTCAAGGAGCGCGGCCTTCGGCTTGATATCTATCTCCCAGCCGGTCAGCTTCGACGCCAGCCTGACGTTCTGGCCTTTCTTCCCGATGGCGAGGCTTAATTGGTCATCGTCGACCGTCACCTGCGCCCGCCTCGCCTCTTTATCCAGCTTTACAGTGGATATCTTCGCGGGATTGAGCGCCGCCAGTATATATTCCTTTGTGTCATCGCTCCACCGGACGATGTCTATCTTCTCGCCCTGGAGTTCCTTGACTATATTCTTTACGCGCGAACCTCTCATGCCGACGCACGCTCCCACGCAGTCTATCTTCTCGTCTTTTGAGAATACGGCGATCTTCGTCCTGTCCCCGGCTTCCCTCGAGATGGACTTTATCTCAACTATGCCCTCGTATATCTCGGGTATCTCGAGCTCGAAGAGTTTCTTCACAAGGCCGGTATTGGCGCGCGATAAGACTATCTGCGGGCCTTTGCCGGTCTTCTTTACCTCAACGACATACGCCTTAATGCGGTCGCCCTGCCTGAAATTCTCTTTGGATGACTGCTCGCTCTTAGGGATGAAACCCTCTGTCTTGCCGAGGTCAACGATTATGTTCCCCTTCTCGAACCTGTATACGGTGCCGGTCACGACGTTGCCGACGCGGCTGGTGTAATCGGTGAATATGACGTCGCGCTCGGCCTCGCGGATCTTCTGGATGATGATCTGCTTGGCTGTCTGCGCGGCTATGCGGCCAAAATCCCCGGATTTTACCTCTTTCCCGCCCGAGAATACCGTTACCTCGCCGGACTTCCTGTCCATCTTTACCTCGACGTCCTCGGTCTGCGATCCGAGCGCCTTCTTTGCGGCGCTCACCAAAGCGCTTTCGACGGCCGCTATCAGGACCTCGCGGTCGATGCCTTTTTCTCTTTCCAGATGGTCCAAAACCGACAAAAGTTCTCCGTTCATATCTTTTCCTTTTCTAAAATTCGAAGTGAAGCTTCGCTTTCGCTATCATGTTACGGGGGATCGTCACCTCACCGCCCGCAGGAAATTCTAACTTTATGCTCTCCTCGCCTACCCACTTCAGTTTCCCGGTGAACTCCCTCTTGTTCTCTACCGGGCCGTAAGTGACCACAAATATATCCTTGCCTATCGTCCTCTCGAAATCGCTCGTTTTGACGAGCTTCCTGTCGAGGCCCGGAGACTGCACCTCGAGCACATAGGGACCGTCTATCGGGTCCGCCTCGTCGAGGATGTCCGCTATTTTACGGTTCAGGGCGCCGCACTCGCCGACCGTTATCCCGCCGGCCTTGTCAACCGTGAAGCGCAGGATCATCCCGCCCGTCTCCCTGCGGTAAATCAGGTCGACCAGCTCTATACCCGCTCCGGACAGCAGCGGCGCGGCAAGCTCAATTACCTTTTCCAGTATAACTTTCTCTTCCATGGCTATTTGGGGCTTTTTTCAGGAAAAAGACAACAAAAAAAGCGGGTAGTTTTTTACCCACTTCTCCTTTTAAAAAGTGGTGCTAAATGTAAGGTTAGTATACTACGGCTAAGCTATGGTGTCAAGGGGATTTTTGGCGTAGACCTCTCGGGTCGCGGCCCCGATACCCTTCATTTGACGCTGAATATCACGTGCCTTTCATCAAGTTTGTCTATCTCGATAAGCTTATCCCTAAATGCCGGATATTCCTCTTTCTTTATCAAGGGTTTCTTTATCGAAAATACGCATTTCAGTTTTAAGACGTTGCCTTTCAGCTCGTAAGACCTTTCGAAAGAAACTATTTCATTGTCGATCTTGACGTCCTCCGGGGTAGAGACGATCTTAAAGTTCTCGGGCATAGTTAAATTTTCTTCATTAACCTCGGTAAAGGCATAATAAATATCCAGGTCGTTCACCCTTTTTTCCAGAGGCGCATAATCCTGCATCGACCTGAGGGCGAATACGGGCGCCAACTCATATTTTCCCGCCTCAGCTTTTTTAAAAGGCGATGCGGCTGAAAATTCGGCATACACCGTAAAAGGCTTGGTCATGTCCGATCCGTTATCGGTCCGGTCCTTCAACGACGATATCCCCTGTATATATTTGCCCAGATAATGAGACGAGACAAGGCGGTCGCTCCAATTATCCTTACGCGCTTCCGGTCTTAGCATGCCTGCTGCCTGGCCGTAGCACTTTATCTCCACCTTGAATTTGCTTTGGTCCCCTTTTGACAGGATAATATCCGCCTTCGTGATGAACGCATTATCATCCGCTCTTGACCACGGTATCCGGGCTAATTCATATCCGGGCCGCTTAAGGATTATGGCCGTTACCCCCTCGTCCCACCACGGGACCGTGCCGTAATTATATGATGAGGCGGCCGTGACATCGATAAATAATCCCGTTTTTTTGCCGTCGAGCTCGGGAATGTAGACTATAGCGTGATTCGCTACGGGGATCGGGATGTCCGTGATCATGTCATAATACGGCTTGGTGTCTAAAAGCGCCAAATACGCGTCTATTCCTAAGCTCTTCAGCATCGCTATCATCAAAGTAGCCATATCTTTGCAATCGCCGTACCCGTCTTTGAATATCTTTGTGGCCCTGTTCGGTTTCCAGCCAAAAACCGCGTGTTTAAGGGACAGGTAATGGATATTATTGCCGAGATAGCTGTATATAGCCGTCACCTTTTCTTCCTGGGTCTTTTTATCTTTTGTAAGCTGGTCTACCTGCGCTTTGATCGAAGGGTCCAGTTCCAGCTGGTCATCTATAAGATTATTTTCCCAATCCGCCAAATAGTCCCACGAGGGGATATCCGATACCGCGATTATCGAACAATAGCTGTTGAAAACCGGCATGAAGGGTTCCAATTTTATGGGATCCCTGTAATCGCCCCGCCACACATGGGCTATTTTATCTTCGAGCGCCTCCGTAGAGTAACCGACGCTTTCATCCTTTTTATATACTTTAACTTCTTTTCCCTTCGGGACGATGACGACTACTTCCGCCTTGTAGACCGGAAAGAGGTTGTTAAAAGGAAGGAACGTGTAGTACCGGCCCCTGAGGAGGCCGCCGGAATGGTTGGCCCTGCATTTAAACTCGATTATCGACCCTTCTTTCAGGCCGGCGGGGTATAATTTCCCTTTTTTGAAATCTATCTCGGTGATCTCGGTATCCGTCTTGCCCGGGTTCCTGACCACTGCTTTTTCTATCTCCAGGTTGCTGCCCCCAGGCAAGTCGATGGCCGTAAATTTGTCGATCCCCTCTTTGGTCATTATCTTGATTATGCGATGCGTCAGGATTTCGCTGGAGCCGTCATCGTGGACATCGTGGATACTCTTATCCAGGATAAACACCGCGTCCGCGAGAGGGTATTTCTTTGAAATATCACCGGCCTTAAGCAGGTCCTCCGCTGAACCCTCGGTTTCGGCATACTTGTCAATTACGGTCTTTTCTTCCCCTTTGACAAATTTTATTTTATCCCTTAACCAGGTGTAACCCGGGTTCAGTTCCAGGGCTTTCTCCCATTCCCGTATCGCTTCTTCTTTTTTGCCCATCAAATAATAAGTCGATCCCTTCGTCACATAAAACACATAGTTATCCGGCGATATCTCCGATCCTTTATCGCAATATTCTATGGTCTTTTGATAATCCCCGGCTTTCCGGGCAATATCGGCCAACTCATCATAAAATGAGGAATCGAAGGTATAAAGGGCGGCCCTTCCTTTATAGATCTCTTCGATCTTCGGCAACTCCCCCCTTGAAACGCACAGATCGACAAAATCCCGATACCGGCTCGGCCAGTACCAGGCATTCAATTCCATGATCTTTTCGTAATATCTCATCTCTTCGTCCACTTTAAAAAGATCGGCGGCGCAGTTTGCCATGCGGGCTAACAAGCGCGTCGACTCGGGATATTTCGCAAGCCCCGTCTTCGCCGTATCGTAAGCGTCCTTGTACCAATCTTTGTCGGAATATATCAACGAGGTCAGGATGTAGTTTTCTATGTATCCGGGAGAGGCGCTTTCGGCCTTTTTTATGTAGTCAAGGGCCTGTTCGTTCATTTCGTTGTGATAGAAGTGATGCGCCATATCTATCAGGGCTTCCGCGTGTTCGGGGTTATCGGTTATCGTTTCTTTATAGTTTGCCAAGGCTTTCTCGTCATCGCCGTAGTTCGATTCCGCCTTCGCCAACCCGAACCTGAAGATAGCGCAATGGGGCTCTTTCTGGACGAGGGGCGCGAATTCGTCTATCGATTCTTTCTTTAGATCAAGGGTGCGCAGCCATTCCCCGAGCATGTAAGCGCTAAAATAATTACCGGGATCTTTGTTTGCCTTTTCCCTTAAAATATTTTTTATCGTCCTTATAACGGGTGTTTTGCCGGGAAGCGTAAGCGCGGCAGCCTCGCTCGTATAAGGTTTCGGTTCGGCGGAATAACCCAGAGCTTCCAGCGGACGCCCGTTGACATCGGTGATGCGCAGTCCGAACATCCAGTCTCCCCATCCCTCGCAGACCTTTACTAAAATTTTATTCCAGCCTTTACGCAGGATAGCGCCGGCCTCGCTCTGGTCGGGGAACCAGGCCTGGTATTTCTCGTTCTGTATGATCAACTTATCATTAAGCCATACCTTGACGCTGTCATCGCTTCCTACCCTTAACGCGACATCACGGTCCTCGCCGGAGAAAACATAAGTCAGGGCGTATCCTGTCGCCGACTCGTTCGGATAGCACACGCTGTCAAAATCCACCAACTGCGAAGTAGACAGCCCCGCCAGTTTGCGCCATTTCACTTTTACGCTTTTTCCGTCGTACTCTTTTACGAGGTCGATCTCGGTTTCCGGAGGGTAGACGGCGTTAAACCCGGTATTCTCCTTATTATCGAACGACCCTATCACGAGCCAGTCCTTGATGTAACCCAGCTTCCCGTAGGCTTCTTTCGCTTTGGCCGCGTCCCCGAGGACGGCGTAATAATACCCCAGCCAGCAATATGCGTGGGGCTTGATCAACTCTTCTTTGGTAGACCCTATAATACGCTCATATCCGGCCATTATCTTCCTGACGTTATCAAGAGAAAACATGAAGGAGTGCACATAATAGACCAGTACGGCGTTTTCCGGGCGGTCAGAATCGAAGCACTTAAGCCAGTGTGGGAGGGCCTTTTCGTATTCCCCTTTAGACTTATAAAGCAAGCCTAAGAGGAGATGCGCCTCGTAGAGGCCGGGGTCTTTTTCAAGCGCTTTTTCAAGGTTTGCCGCGCCTTCTTTCACGTCGTTCTTAAAAGCGTAATACGCCCAGCCCAATGTCAGATAATCGTCCGCTGTCTTGTTTTCTTTCTGGGAGAGTTTTTGGATAGTCGAGGAGGCAGTGCCAGAGGTGACGTTAAAATCGAAAGACTGTGCGGAACCGGATGTCGAAAAAATAAGTACGGAGACAAGAACGGCTTTTAATATATTTCTAAGCATGATTTTATGACCTGTTTACCATAACGGGTACTTTGCCTTTTTGGAACGTCCCCTAATTATATAAGCCGGCTTACGGCATCAAGCGTATCATCGGCGTAAGCCATATGGTAAAAATGCCCCTGTCCGGGTATTAAATTAAGTTTTGAGTCCGGGAGGGTCTTTGACAGGTATTCGCTGAACATCGGGGGGATCCAGCGGTCCTCAGTCCCCTGGCGTATCTCTACGTGCGTCTTTATATTACGCAGGTCGAAACCCCAATCGAGGTAGATCAATTGCGCGTCGAACGCAGCCCCTTTCGCCCCCTGCCGGAACAATTCCTGGAAATCCCGCATGAAGATATAAGCCATTTCCGGAATGACAAATAATTCCGAATCGGCCGGGCACATGCTCGAGCCCATCATCTTGACGAACGCCTGGGGATTTTTCATGACCTTCTGCTGGAACCCAAGGAGCGAGAAGGGTATCTGGAAGAGCCATAGCGGGAGTTTTGCGCCGATTTTCGCGTAAAAACGGTCCATGGCCCCCAGTTTGCTGAGCGCCTTAGGGTCGGTATAGAGCGGGACCGCGCCGGCAAGGTCAACGGCGAATAAAAGACGGTCTGCCAAAGCGTAAGCGCACGCCAATA
This sequence comes from Candidatus Omnitrophota bacterium, assembly GCA_028716565.1. Classification (NCBI taxonomy): domain Bacteria; kingdom Pseudomonadati; phylum Candidatus Omnitrophota; species Candidatus Omnitrophota bacterium. The sequence continues at coordinate 77,889 of JAQUPL010000006.1, read as the reverse complement.
CTGTCGGCCCGCCTCCGGAGATCCCCATTACGCCGAATTTCGCGATGCCGAGGTGGTCCGCGAGGGCCGCGATATCTGCCGCGCCGTCGAGCAACTTACGGCCGGGCTGGAAATCCGACTGCCCTACCCCCGGGCGGTCCGGCACGATTATACGAAAATTATGCCGTTTGGCCGAGTAGTGCAGGAGCATGACGTGGACATGCGAACCGGTTCCATGGCAAAAGATCACCGGCAAACCGGAAGGGTCGCCGTATTCGTAAAACGCGATACGGCGGCTGTCTTTCAGGGGCAGGAATTTTACCTGCGCCTGGAGCGCCTCGATCTCTTCGCGGCCTATTATGTCGGGTTTAGTGTTCATGGCCTGACAAACCCCAGATACATCAGCCCGAGGCCGATCGCCAAGGGTATAACGGCGTAGAGACGGATGTTCTTGACCTTCTTCGTCAGTTCCTTTGAAAATTTCATCAATTCCCTCGGGAAGAGGAGAATGCCAACCGCCTTTATAAGGATAGCGTAACCGACGATGGTAATTATCACCGGCCAGCCCGCGACCCAAACATTATGGAAGGTCACAAGGACAAACCCCGCCACGATCATTATCAACGACGTGATATAGATCAGCGCGGGATTATTATCAAAAGAATCAACTATCTTCTTATAATAGTCGGGATTGATGAGCATCCCGAGCCCTGCCGCCGTATAGACAACGCCCATTAACTGGAATAACTGCGAGTCGGTCATATTTGCCTCCTATTTTAGCCGAAAACTTAAAAACAGTCCAATTATGGCTGGCAGCAAAAGAACTACCCACCCCACAAATGCAATTAAGAACGCCGGGGTTTTATTAGTAAGCGGAGCTGCTCGTGTCACCGGACCGGTATAATTGCCTATCGCCTCGCTGAACCAGATGAATCCGATAGGAATGATAAGGAAGGCAAAAATTTTGAACGCCATCTTCGCCCCTCCCGCTGAATATGCGAGAACGATATAACAGGCCGCTATTGCCGCAGATATTATCTTTCCCATTGTCATTTTACTTCTTATCAAGTGTACCACGCGTCTGGTGAAGGTCAAACAGCAATTTTACTGCGGGATATTAGATCGGCGTGTTCGCAGGGCGTCCTCTATTTAATCCCTTGCTGTTTATATTGCTGCGCTTTGTCCCGGTACATCTTGGCCTTTTCGGCTTCGCCGTCTTTTGCGTACATCTCGCTTAAATAATAGTAACACTCATAACATACGGAACCCAACTCCGCTGCTGTTTCAAGCGACTCTTTCGCCATTAAATATCTCTCCGTCAGGTAATACGATATACCTATATTATCCCAGGCATCCACGTCATAGGGATTAAGTTCAAGGGCCGCGGAATAGTCTTTTATCGCGGATTCATTATCGCCTTTCAGGAAGTAGCCGTATCCCCGGTTATTATAAGCGGCGTTATCACGCGGATTCTCCCTTAACAATTTGTCGTACTCGGATATCCCCCTGTCGATGTCTCCTTTATTTAAATAGGCGCTCGCGCGCTCAAAACGCGCTTTGTAGTACTTGGGCGATAAGCTCAGTGCACTGTTAAAATTCGCGACGGCCTTGCCGTATTCCCCTTTAGCGCTGTAAGCCTTGCCGCGGCGATAAAAAGCGCGGGCGTTATCGGGCTCAAGTTCGATTATCTTCGTAAAATCCGCTATCGCCTTGTCGTATTCGCCGACATCCGCGTATACCATACCCCGGCCTTCATAGACCATAATAAAGTTGGGGCTGATCTCCAGCGCTTTGGTGTAATCGGCAAGGGCTTTTTCGGTATCACCCTTGTTGCGATATGCGGAACCGCGGTCTAAATAGAGGTTCGGGTATTTAGGATTAAGTTCTATCGCGTAGTCGTAGTCCCAGATCGCGCGGTCGTAATCACCCAATTTAAGGAATGCGTTCCCCCTCTGCTTGAAGGCATCGGCAAACTGTGGGTTCATCTGGATGGCTTTGGTGAACTGCAGGATTGAGTGGTCGTAATTATGCCTGTTATAATAAACCATGCCCTTGTTAAAATGCTCACGGGCGGTCAACTCCTCGTCTATCTCGTATTCCGCATAGCAATTACAAACTATCGAGGATATGGCTAAAGTCAAAATGAATATTCTTTTCATGGATACCATTTCGCCTCGAAACGTTTTTAATGCCATGAGAAAAAAATGGCTAATTCAGCCGCTGTTCTTTCCTCTAAAATACGCTCTCGTCCCCTATTTATCCTCTATTATTAGGCGCCGTTTACCATAGCCCAGGCAGCAGCTAAAAATAACCATAAAAAGAGTGAACAGACTAGGCCGCCAATTGGAAAATATAAATAATTCCTGGGTATTTTTCGATTAGAAATCTCAATAATTCCCGCAATTGATGAGAGCACGCAAAGAATAAGTGCCAAGGGACTAACTGTCCAAAAGATTTTAGCTGGTAAGGCAGTACTTCTAATAATAAAACAAAAAGCGAATGATATTAATGGCGTTAAAGCTCCAACGGCAAAAAAGTACATACTGAATAATCGGATTTTCGATTTTACTATTATAAGTATCATAATAATGGTTGCCAGTAAAAATAAAATGAACATTTTCTCCATATTAATTTGCTCCTTCTGCTCTAATTTAGATCACGCTCTCCAAACAAAAACATGTAAGCTCCTGTTCCTTGCGCCACTCCCTGCAGGTGGACTTGTTCCTGCATTCGGGGCACAACCGGGCAATGTCGTCCCTATTTATATCAAGTGTACCACGCGTCTGGTGGAGGTCAAACAGCAATTTCAGGTACTTGCCGGCCACGAGGCGGTGGAGGCCATCCTTCTTCTTGAGCCCCAACCATTGGAAGACGCCGCTGTCGCCCCGCGAGGCGTTGCAGGCGGGACACGACAGGACCGAATTATCCGCCGAATCAGGGCCGCCGCGGCTTCGCGGGATGAGGTGGTCGACCTGCAGGCCTTCGAGCGCGCCGCAAAAGACGCACTCCTTATCCATCTCCTGCTCCCTCTGCCACTCCCTTATCGTGCCGGACATCGTAGCGTTGCCGTCGCGCAGGGCTTTGAACCGGTCCGTGACAAATCCGTAGTTGATGCTGCCCTTGAACGCGCTGCGGGATATGAGCTTGGCGTATTCGTAGAGGATTTCTTCTTTTATGGTCTTAACGTAGCGTGGGGGCATGTTATTATTTCGGTTAGGGAATTAGGTATATTGTCACCGAAATTATCTATTTATTTGAAGGTTCAGATAATGCAAGATTTATAGTTTCTACAATAAAATAACTCGGTACCACAGCTGCAAGCTTACCGCCTGTTGGATCCGAAAGTGTTCCATGCATAATACCAACTAATTTTGTACCAGAACCAGTAGTAGATAATGCCCCGATTTTATACATGGAAACATCAAAAACCGGGCCACCACTGTACCCTGTAATGCTTGGATCTTCTAATATATAAAATGTAGTCACCTTGCCATTGTCGAATCGAGAAAGCTGCATCAAACTACTTGCTGTATGACTTGTTTTTGTTAATGGAGAAAATGTATCTACAGCACCAAAACCAAGAGGAAATCCAAAAACAGTTAGGGGAATATCTCTTGAAGGCGGAACCTTTTCAGATGAAATAAGACTTTGCGGAAGAAAGTGGTTTTTGAAATACTTTATTAAAATAACATTCTCAGGGAATAACGGTAACACCGCAACATCTGCTTCTGGATGATAAACCCAAGGCAATTCTTTTTTAAAACCACTTGCCTCTGATAGAGCTAAACTAATTGGGGCATCATTTTCTCCCTTGAAAGTAATCTGCGCTGACGGTGTCATTGTAAGCGCTACATGGGCTGCTGTTACTAGGAAAAGTTTATTATTTTCAGAAGAAACCAAAAATCCAGTACCCTGAAAAAACTCATAACGCGGTTTAGGTTCAGCGCTACCTGGTTCTTTATACCACAATTCTGATTTTACTCCGTTGATACTGATTGAAGCAATATTACTTTTTTGCTCTAATAAAACAACGCAGGGAACAATATTTTCTCTTGAACAAATTTCACCAGCATAACAAAAGGATGCTGAAGTAAAATAGATAACACAAAGTAGGCTAATTCTTTTTTTCATAATACCCCCTTCTCTATGACTAACAATTAATAGACGAAATGCATAATATATGCTTTTTGCTTAAGATTTCTTCGGAGCTCAGAGCCTAAGGCTACGAACCTAGAGCCGATAAAAATTCCTTAATCGCGGAAACGATCTTGTCACTCATTAGTATTTTTACCTCTTTCGTCTTGCGGTCTTTAATCTCGACTTCGCCGTTGGCGATTCTTTTTTCACCTATGATTATTTGGATCGGGAAGCCGATGAGGTCGGAGTCTTTGAACTTTACGCCGGCGCGTTCGGGGCGGTCGTCGAGGATGCATTCGATTCCGGCGGAGGCCAGCTCGGCGTAGATCTTCTCGCCTGCCTCCATCGATGCTGGATGTGCGGTGTTGAGCGGGAGTATTGCGACTGTGTAGGGCGCTATCGACGGGCACCAGATGATGCCGTCCTTGTCGTGGCTCTGCTCGATCAAAGCGGCGATTATCCTGTTGACGCCGATGCCGTAGCAGCCCATTATATATATTCTTTCCTTGCCGTCCTCGCCGAGGAAATTGGCGGACATCGCCTTTGAATATTTAGTGCCGAGCTTGAATACGTGACCGACTTCTATCGCCTGTTCAAGCTTTATCTCGGTGCCGCATTTAGGGCATTTGTCGCCTTTGTCTATCTTCTTGATATCGTCAAGAGTCTCTATCTTGAAATCCTTCTTTACGTTAAGATTTAAAAGGTGCTTATCCAAACTTGCCGCGTAGCCGCATTTCGCGCAATGGGCGAGCGTATCTTCGCCGCTCTCGGATAAGACCATGAACTCGTGCGAGACATCGCCGCCCATTACGCCGGTATCGGCCTCGACGGCCAAAAATTTCAGGCCGCAGCGGGTGAATATCGCGCAGTAGGCGTCGTACATTTTTTTATAGTTTTTGTCTAGGCCGGCGGTGTCGCGGTCGAATGAATATGCGTCCTTCATAATGAACTCGCGCGAGCGCAAAACGCCGGAGCGCGGGCGTATCTCGTCGCGGAATTTGACCTGTATCTGGTAAAGTATAAGAGGAAGTTCTTTGTAGGACTTGACACTGCCCCTGACGAGGTCGGTTATTATCTCCTCGTGGGTCGGGCCCAGGATAGTCTCCTTGCCGTGCCGGTCGGTGAACTTGATCATATCTTCGCCGAGGGCAGTATATCTTCCGGATTCCTTCCATAATTCGGAGGGCTGGAGCGCGGGCATCAGGATCTCCTGCGCGCCTTTGGCGTCCATCTCTTCGCGGATTATATTTTCCACTTTGTTGAGGACGCGCCATCCGAGCGGCAGGTAGGTGTAAGCGCCGGCGGTGAGCTTGCGGATAAGCCCGGCGCGGATCATTAGCTTGTGGCTTATTATTTCCGCCTCTGCCGGGTCTTCTTTAAGCGTCGGGATCAGTGCCTGGGTCCATCTCATGTTGTCAACCCCTCAGTATTTTATTTATCTCGGTGACTATCGCGCTGACGAACTCGCTCTCTTTTATTTTACGCGCGGGCTTGCCTTTAATAAAGAGAAATCCGCTGCCCTTTCCCGCCGCGATGCCGAGATCCGCCTCTTTCGCTTCACCCGGGCCGTTGACTACACATCCCATCACGGCGACGCGCAGGCCCGAGAGCTTGCCTTTTTCGTCTTTAATCTTGCCGAGCGCCTGCTCGACTTTATTCGCGATGCCGATAATGTCTACCTCTGTCCTGCCGCAAGTCGGGCAGGAAAGGACCTCGGGGCCGAACCTGCGAAGCCCGAGCCCCTGGATTATATTTTTCCCGACGATGACTTCCTGGACCGGGTCGCCGGTAAGCGATACGCGTATCGTATCTCCTATCCCCTCTGCAAGCAGGATACCGATACCAAGTGTGGACTTGACCGTCCCGGAAAGTTCAGGGCCTGCGGCAGTTACGCCCAGATGGAACGGGTAGTCACATTTCTTGGCCATGAGCCGGTAAGCATCTATCGTTTGCCCTACGTCGGAGACCTTAAGCGATACCATCAAATTCCTGAAATTGAGATCTTCGATCATCTTGATATAATCGAGCGCGGCCTTGACCATAAGCGCAGGGAACTTCTCTCTCGATACGCCGCCCTTCGGGATGCGCACCGAACCGGAGTTTACGCCGACGCGCACGGGAATACTGCGTTTTTTCGCGAGATTTATTACCGCGGCGACTTCGTCTTTCTTACAGACGTTGCCGGGGTTGAGCCTGACGCCGTCGACACCCGCCTCTATCGCTTTTATAGCGAGCCGGTAATCGAAATGTATATCGGCTTCGAGCGGGATGTTTATCTTTTTCATTATCCTGGCGAGGGCATCGCAGCACGAGGCGTCCTTGACCGCGGTGCGCACGATATCGCAGCCGGCGAGCTCAAGCTTTTTTATCTGCGCGACTGTCGCGGCGACGTCGAGCGTATCGGTCTTTGTCATCGACTGCACCGATACCGGGCTCGTCCCGCCTATCTTCACCCCGCCCAAGTTTATAGTCCTTGTCTTGCGTCTTATTATCTTCATTTACCCATCATCCTGAATATGTCGCCGTATGTCGCAAAGAGCATCAAGGCGATGAAGAACATCCAGCCTGCCTGCATAGCTACCTCCTGCACCCTCCTGCTGAGAGGCCTGCCCATTATTTTTTCTATGCCGAGAAATAATATCAGCCCACCGTCGAGCGGCGGGACCGGAAGCACGTTGAACATCCCGAGCAGGGCGCTGATCAGGGCGGTCAGCAGCAGGAACGGGACAACGCCGATCTTCGCAGCCGCGTTCATCGTCCCGAAGATGCCTACCGGGCCCATCACATTCTCCTTGAACGGGAGTTTGCCGGTTATCAGGCTCCAGAGGCCCTTATAAGTCATATAGGTAAAATTGACGAGTTTCTTTCCGCCCGCCGCGAATGATCCGAAGAAACCGTATTTCTGGACGCTGCGCTCGTCGGAGTTCATTATGCCGACCTGGGCGATGCGGACCTTGTTGCCGAAGACATCCTTTGTCTCGCGGACCATGGGCCTGATGACAAGGTCTAATTTCTTCCCGTCCCTGTCGATGATCAGCTTGACGTCGCCTTCGGTCTTCTTATGCATAATACCGGTGAGCTCCTCCCAGTCGCCGACGGCTTTGCCGTCGATGGCAAGGACCCTGTCGCCGACCTGCATCCCGGCTTTTTTGGCCGGGTAATCCTCGACCAGCGCGCCTACTTTTGTCGTTATTACAGGATAACCTATCATGAACACGACCGAAAGGAGCACGTAGCCGAGAAGGTAATTGAGGGCCGAGCCAGCGGCAAATACTTTGAACCTGTTGCCAACAGGTTGGGAGGCCAATTCGCTTTTATCCCCTGTCAGCTTTTCCGAAGGGTCTTCCCCGAGCAATTTTACATATCCGCCGAGGGGCAAGGCGCCGATCCTGTATTCGACCCCGCCCTTTTTGACGGAAAAGATCGGCGGGCCGAACCCGATCGAGAATGTCTCGACTTTTATCCCGACCCTCCGGGCGACCAGGAAATGCCCCAACTCATGTATGATTATCATCACGGAAAACGCGAGTACTACAAGTATCCAGGATAGCATCAGATCAAGCTCCTCGCCTGTTGTCTTGCCCAGGCGTCTATTTGAAGTATCTCATCGAGCGAAGGATCCGCCTTTGACCTGTGCTTGGCCAGAACTCCGCCGATGATCTTCGGTATCTGTGTGAATTTTATCTTCTTGCCGAGGAACGCCAACACGGCTTCCTCGTTCGCGGCATTTAACACTGCGGGCTGAGAGCCGCCGTTCTTTGCCGCCTCGTATGCCATTTTAAGGCACGGGAATTTCCCAAAGTCCGGCGGAGAGAACGTGAATTTTCCGAGCTTCACGAAATCGAGCGCGGGAAGCGTCGATTTCACGCGGCGCGGATACGAGAACGCATACATTATAGGCAGGCGCATATCCGTCTGCGACAACTGCGCCATTATCGAGCCGTCGATGAACTCGACCATCGAATGTATTATCGCCTCGGGATGTATCAGGACGTCTATCTTGTCGACGCCGACGCCGAAGAGCCATTTCGCCTCTATTATCTCGAGGCCCTTGTTCATAAGCGTGGCCGAGTCTACCGATATCTTCTTGCCCATCTTCCAGCGCGGGTGGTTTACGACCTCCTCGGGAGAAAGGGCTTCAAACTTTTTCGCGTCCAGGTTCTTTAGCGGCCCGCCCGAACCGGTAAGGTATATCTTCTTCAGGTCTTCCCTGTCGTGGCCGTTCAAGCACTGGAATATCGCGCTGTGCTCGGAATCGACCGGGATTATCTTCGTGCCGCGTTTTTTCGCGCGCGCTGTTATTATCCCGCCGGCCATGACGAGCGGCTCTTTGTTCGCGAGCGCAACGGTCCTGACCGAATCTATCGCGTATAATGTCGGAAGCAGCCCTGCCGCGCCGACTATCGAGACGAGCGTGATATCGGCATCCTTATGCCCGGCGAGCTCGTTTATGCCTTCGTAGCCGCCTAATACCCTTATCCCGGCGCCGGATAGCGCCTTCCTGACACCGTTGACCTTCGCTTCGTTGCATATCGCGACGGCCCTTGGGCGGAATCTCTTCGCTTGGCGGACGAGCAGTTCGGCATTGGAATGCGCCGCGAGCCCAACCACAGAAAATTCGCGCGGGTGCCTGCCGATGACATCCAACGCGTTAGTGCCGATAGAGCCCGTTGAGCCCAGTATATTTATCTTTTTCATGTGAGGAACTTAAGGGCGTAAAAATATAAGGTCGGCGCCGTGAACAAAATGCTGTCGATGAGGTCCAGCATCCCGCCCATCCCCGGAATAAGCACCGCCGAATCCTTGACCTGGCTGTCGCGTTTTATCAATGACTCGGTCAGGTCGCCTACCTGCGCCAGCACCCCCAGGATACAGCCCAGAATAAACAGGTGGTGCAGCGGGACAGACGGCAAAAACGACTTGCTTATAAGGGCGGCGGCAACACTGCATACGAACCCGCCTATCGCCCCTTCCACGGATTTCTTCGGGCTTATCCTCGCTATGAGGGTGTGCTTGCCGAAATACGTCCCGACAAAATAAGCGCCTATATCGCCGATCTTCGTGACCAGGAGCAGGAACGCTACCAGCAGGCTCCCGTCCGGCAGGCCGTCAGGCTCTATGAGTTTCAACTTCATGAGGAAACTGAACGTCCAACTGATATAAAGGATGCCGAATATCATCGTCGAGACGCCGACTATCGCCTGGTCGCTCTCCCTGCGGGTGAACTGCAGGATGAATATGATAAGGAGTACGGCGATGATGAAAAGCAGTTCCCATCCTTTCGTGGGCTCGAAGGTGAAGTATATCGACGTCGGGACGAGGATGGCTATCGAGATCCCGCTTATCTTGAATATCGGTATCCCCTTCTTCTCGACGAGCGTGTAGAACTCGTTGAGCGCCATCGCTATCATGACGGTGAGGACGAGGCAGAAGAACCAGTCCGGCCAGACGAGGACGGTAAACAGCACGAATAATATTATCAGGACCGAGCTTACCAGCCTCGGTATAAGGTTGTTATGGCTATCGTGGTTTTTGTCCGACTGTCCGGTCATGCCCCGAACCTTCTTTCGCGTTTTTGGTATTCCTTTATAGCGTCTACCAGGTCGCCGTTCTTGAAATCGGGCCAGAGTTTCGGCGTCACGTATAATTCGGCATAAGATATCTGCCAGAGGAGGAAATTCGATATCCGCATTTCGCCCGAGGTGCGGATCAGCAGGTCCGGGTCGGGCTGGCCGGCGGTATACAGGAACCCGCCGAATGAATCCTCGTCGAGATCGTCGACGCCGAGCTTTCCGGCCTTTACCTGCGAGGCGAACCTTTTAGCCGCGTCCACGATCTCGCCCCTGCCGCTGTAATTGAGCGCAACGTTGAGCGTCATTTTTCCGCAATCGGCGGTCGCTTCCATCGCCTTTTTCAATTTAGGGCGCACGAAATCCGGCAGGGCGCCCATCCTGCCGATAAAATTAAGCCTTATGCCGTTCTTTAAAAAGGACTGTAATTCCTTTTCTATATATTCGTTGAGGAAGCGCATGAGCGCGTCGACTTCCGCTTTAGGGCGTTTCCAGTTCTCCGAGGAGAACGCGTAGAGCGTCAGGTGTTTTATGCCCAGTTCGCGGCACGACTTTATGACTTCCCTGACGGCCTTCATCCCGGCGCGGTGGCCCATGACCCGCGGCAGCCCGCGCTTTTTGGCCCACCTGCCGTTCCCGTCCATTATGACGGCGATATGCAAAGGAAGAGTGTTCTTATCGGGCATCTTTAGGTATGGACTCTATAGTCTATCTCCGGAAAGATATTGTCCTTCCATTCGATATCGGCGAGCCATCCTTCGTTGATGCGGTCCGCCTTTATATCCTCATAGAGCCGGGTAAATCTCAATATATGGTCTTTGGTCCTCTTGACGGCGTACTGGACGACCGTGCCGGTCTTCATTATGAACGCCCAGTCGCTCGACTGCGCGAGCAGAAGTTCGCGCAGCGCCTGGTTTAGGGCGCGGCGCTGCAGGCCAGTCGCGTCCTTGTAAGTACCGGCCAATTCCGTCATGCGGTCCGAGGCCTTATGCAGGTGCCTGTATATCCAATCGTTAGAGCCGTCGAGCCAGTGCTCGGCGTATCCCTTATAGCCCCAGCTCGACATCGACGGGGTCGAGACCTGGTTCCGGGGATTCTGCTCGAGGTACTCCGAAGGCGTTATCGGCTTGACGGTCTTCTGGTCGTAATGCAGTTTCCTGAAAAGGAAATCGAGGAACATCGGCCCCTCGTACCACCAGTGGCCGTATAGTTCGGCGTCGTAAGGGGCCACGATGACCGGCTTCTTCCCCATCACGTCGAAGAGGTACTCCGCCTGCTTCTCCCTGTTGTGCATGAAATTCCCGGCGTGCGCGCCGGCAGAGTCGCGGGCCCAGTCGGGATTATACGGCTCCTTCTGGTCGGTCTTGCCGGTTATCCTGTAATATTTTATGCCCGTGTTTATGCGTATGCCGGCCTCGTGGATGTAGGGCTTTATGTAGTCGAAGTCGAGGTCAAAACCGATATCGCGGTAGAAGTCGCGGTAATTAAAATCGCCGGGATAACCCTCGATCGAGCTCCAGACCTGTTTTGACGACTCGAAATCCCTTCCGAAGGCGGCGACGCCTGACTTGCAGTATATCGGCGCGTAGACGCCGTATTTCGGGCGCGGGCTGGCGTGGAGTATCGCGTGCGTATCTACGAAGAAATACCTTATCCCCGCCTCTTTCACGTACCGGTCGACGCCGGGGTAATATCCGCATTCGGCGAGCCACGTGCCGCGCGGGCGCCTGCCGAAAAACCTCTCGTAATTGTTCGCGCCGACCTGGACCTGCGCCTGGACCGATTTCGGGTTTACCTCCATAAGCGGCAGGAAGCCGTGCGTGGCGTTGCAGGTTATGATCTCGAGTTTGCCCATATCCTGGAATTCCTTGAAAGCGGCGAGGATGTTCTTGTGGTACTTGTCGGCGAATATCTGCCGCGTCTCGATGAATTTTGCCTGGTACATCAGGGCGAGCCGGTTGAAGGCGGGTTCCCATCTGGTGCGTTCGATCTCTTTATTGGAGAGTTCTATGAGGGATTCGATATGCTTTAAGTACCTGTCCTGCAGGAGCGGGTCGGCGAGCATCGAACAGAGCGTCGGCGTGATCGACATAGTTATGCGGAAATCCACGCCGTCTTTGACCAGCCCGTTATAGACGCTGATGAGCGGGATGTAGGTCTCGGTTATCGCCTCGTAAAGCCAGTCCTCCTCGAGGAAGTCCTTGTACTCCGGATGCCGGACATAAGGAAGATGGCTGTGCAGGACTATACAGAGGTAGCCTTTTTCCATTTATTTTGTGTATTTCTTGACTATTGGTGTTATCGTGCGCTCTTCAGCCTTGTCGTGCGAGACGCCCTTTACCGGTATCACCTGCTCCCCGTCGGGAAGCGCGAAACGCAGGGAAAACGACCCGTCGCGATTGAGCTTTATGGGCCTGCCCTGGACCGTGACCGCCGCGTCAGGCTCGGTCGCGCCGTATACTATCAGCTCTGTGTTGACGACCATCCAGAAGCCGCGGAATTTCTCCGGGCGGACGAACGAGCTGATGCCGCCGGAGGCGAGCGCCTGCTGGAGGCGTTCCTTCATTATCTTTTTTATCCGGGCCTTGCCCGGCGACGCGCCGGCGAACCCGCCCCATAGGCCGTAGAGCTTCAGGAACTGTTCCTCGATCGACATCCACTCTTCGTCGATGACGTCCGAGGCGCTGTCGCGCGGCGTGGAAACGATATTCGAACGGGCTATGAGTATGAACTTCCCGCTCGAGGTAATGACGCCCAGGTCCACGCACCAGGACCTGTCCGCCTCGCCGACGTTTATGTACCAGTTGGCCGCGGCCGAATTTATGTCTATATCAAAAAACCTGTTGGCGTTCGAGCCGTTAAAACCCTTGCCGGTGACGTCATAGACGCGCAGGACCTTCCTGAGGTTGTCCCAGGATGCGCTTGCCTCGCGCTCTATCTGCATGCGCCTTTCGTCGCCGACCTCCCAATAAGCGAATATCCAATGGGGGTCCCTCGTCATCACGACGATGCGCGTATCGCCGTATTTTGACGGCAGCTCTTCATGCTCCCATTGCCGCGGAGGCAGATACGGCGTTGGGCGCGGATAATATTTTGACTCCTCGGCCCTGTCGCGGCCCAATTCGACCCTTTGGGCCACGCCCGCAGTTATTTTCCTGACGGCGCGCGCTTTTTTGGCCTTTTTTAAGACGGGCCTGGTTTTCTTTCCCGCGGCCTTCACCGTTTTTTTCTTCTTTTTCACGATCTTTTTGACGGCCCTGGTTCCGGCCTTTGCCTTCTTCTTCATGAAAATCCGCCTCCCTTCCAATAATCAAACGTCGTCCCCGGATGATGAGGACGACGTTTTTTTCGCTTCCGCTATCTAAAGCCGTCCTATTTAGTGTATTCCGACTCCTTCTCGTGTTCCTTCAGGAATTCGGATTCCGCTTTCGACATCCTGGGCAGTATTATTATCTCCACCCTTCTGTTCTCCTGCCTGCCTTCGATCGTATCGTTGGAGGCCACGGGGCGGTATTCGCCGTAACCGGTAGCCTGCAATTTCTCGGGCGCGATACCCTTCTCCTCCAGATAATGGAGGACGGACGTCGCCCTCGCCGTAGAGAGTTCCCAGTTCGATTTCCAGCCGGATTTCTTTATCGGCTCGTTATCGGTGTGGCCCTCTACCGCGATGTTCCTGTCCGGGGCCTTCTCGGTTATTACCTTCGCGACTTTATCCAGCACTTCATGCGCCGGCGTCTTTACCTTCGCCTTGCCGGAATCGAAGAGCACTTCGGCGAGGAACGTCACGACGAGGCCGCGTTCGCTCATCTCCACGCTGACGCCTTGTTCGCCCTTCAATCTCCTCTCGAGCTCGGCCCTGGCCGCATCAAGTTCCCTGTTCTCCTGGTCCCTTAATAACTTGAGGCGCTCGACCTCGGCCTTGAGGTCCTCTATCTTCCGCATATCGTTGGGGCTGCGCTTGTAGAAACCTACCGCGCAACCGGAGGCCGCAAATACCGCGGCCAATAATAACGCGACGACGCCTAATCTCGATATCTTAAACATTATCTGCCTCCTTTTTTCGGGGTGCCCTTTTCGAAATTGGTATCCGGGGCCGAAATGTTATCGGCGGAGCCGGCCTGCAAAATATATGTGCTTAACTTCGCCCACGTCTTAGCGCCGACTTTTCCGTCTGCCTTAAGGCCGTTCGCGGACTGGAATTCCTTTATCGCCTTCTTGGATTTAGCTCCTAATTTCCCGTCTATCGCGCCGGGATCGTAGCCTGCATTTTTAAGGGCGGCCTGTATCTGCCTGTTCTTCGTAGCTTCATCGGGGGCCAATTTGATGCCGGCTTCCTGGGGCCTGATCTCTTTCATCTCTTCGGTTATCGGGGGATTGGGCTCGAGTTGTTCGGGTTTTACGAGTTCTATCTCCGGCTGCGAGGTGCCGAGCGACGCGGGCTGCTGTTCTGCGGGTTTTACTTTCCTGCCCATCGCCAAGACGACGCTGGACAGCAGAAATATCGAGATCACGGCCACTAAGGCTACTACGGTTCTTCTTGACATACCCTCTCTCTCCTTTAGTTGTTAGGCCCCTTCGCGGGTACCAAACTTTGTTTTATATTTTTCGACGGAACAAAACGCGTAAGGTCCCAGTTCGCCTTTCCGCCATAGACCGCGAATGAAATACCCGTTATCCTGGTGCCGTTGAGATCGAGGTCTTCCGGGTCGATCGTCCATTTTTCCCACTTGCCCGCCTCCGGCAAAGTGCCGTCGTATATCACCGGCTCGTCCTCGTTGAAGACAAATACCTCTTCCTCTCCCTCACGGTAGAGGCCGATCTCGCCTTCCCTGCCCTCCGCCTCGAACCTGAACGTCAACATTATGCCGGACGGGGGATCGTTGGGATCGAGATATACATATTGTTCCAATACATAGCCGTCGGGGACGTCGACCGGGGCGGACCTGTAAGAATGCTCGGCCAAACCTTTTGCCGCCGGCTGCGTGTGGGACTTTTCACCCCTGTATTTTACCGCAGTATCCCAATCCCATGTCCCCTGGGTCACCGCTCCGGCGGGAAGAAAATCGTCGAAGATGACTATTACTTCTTCTTCTGCGGGTCTCGCCTGCGGGAACTCGGCCGGCTTCTCAGGCTGCGCTGCCGCCGGTGTTGCCTGGGGCGGCACGATCGCCTCTGCGGCCTCCGCCGTCGACGATGTCGCGGCCAAGGGCTCAGCATTCATTGCCCTATCTTCAGGATTTGCCGAATTGAAAAAAGAAATCAAAGTGAGGGCTAAAACCGCTGAATAGAAAGGCCTCCGCACCGTAAACTCCTTTTTTAATCTTATCAAAAAAGCGCATCTATGTCAATTAAAAGCGGGTTCTTGCCAGGTGTGTAACGTAATAAGTCAATGCTGATATGGCCGCAGAGCAGGGAATGGTCAGTATCCATGCCCAAATTATCTGGCCCGCAACGCCCCATTTGACCGCGCTCAATCTTTTTAGCGAACCGACACCCATTATAGCGCCGGTGATGGTGTGAGTCGTGCTCACCGGGATGCCGAACGCCGAAGACATGAATAACGTCGCCGCCGCGCCTGACTCGGCGCAAAAACCGTCGACCGGCTTAAGCTTTGAGACCTTCTGGCCCATAGTCTTGACGATGCGCCATCCGCCGAACATCGTGCCGAGGGCAATGGCCGCATGGCATGCCAGCACGATCCAGAGAGGGATGTGAAATGTCGGTCCCAGGTAGCCCGCGCTGAAAAGAAGGCTTGCGATGATACCCATCGTTTTCTGCGCGTCGTTGCCGCCGTGGCCTAAACTGTAAAGGGCGGCCGATACCAACTGCCCTTTCCTGAAAACGTGGTCGACCCTTGTCGGGGAACTTCTGCTGAAGAGCCAGTAGACCGCCACGCCGAAGGCCAGGCCCAGGAAAAACCCGAGTATCGGCGACACAAAAATAAAAGTCACCGTCTTAATAATACCTTTCCATACGAGCGCGCCGGTGCCGGCTTTTACCAATGCCGAGCCGACCAATCCTCCGATGAGCGCGTGGGAAGAGCTTGTCGGAAGCCCGAAATACCAGGTGATGATATTCCAGCCGCAGGCGCCCACGAGCGTCCCGAAGATGACCGTCTTATCTATGATCGCGATATCGATTATACCCTTGCCGATCGTGTTGGCGACGTGCAGGCCGAAGAAGAGGAACGCGATGAAATTAAAGAACGCCGCCCACATTACCGCGAAACGCGGGGAAAGCACTCTCGTTGAGACGACCGTTGCTATCGAATTTGCGGAATCGTGGAAACCGTTCAAAAAATCGAAGATAAGCGCAAAAGCGATTACCGGTATGATGAGCAGGAGGCCGTCATGCATGCTTAAGGACTATACCCTCTATGATAACAGCTATGTCTTCGCATTTATCGGTGGCTGTCTCGAGATATTCGTAGATATCCCTCCACTTGATGACTTCAAGCGCGTCGGCCTTCTCGTCGAATAATTTCGCTACGGCTTCCCTCTGTATCCTGTCGCCCTCGTTCTCGAGGCGGTTTATCTCGATGCAATGCTCCATGACCTGGGAGTGTTTCAATTGCTTGAGTTTCGGCATCACGTAATTTATCTCTTCCGCCTGCCTCAGGATGACATCGGCCATCTCTTTTATCTCCGGCGTAGGGGCCTTTAATTTATACAGGACCATACGCTCGGTAGCGGCCTCGATGAAGTCCATGACGTCATCGAGGGCCGCCGTGAGCTCGTGTATGTCTTCCCTGTCCAGGGGGGTCACAAACGTCATGTTGAGTTTTTCCATTATCTCATGCGTGATCTGGTCGCTGTCGTGCTCGAGCCTTTCGAGCTTCGCGGCGTCCTCAGCCAAAGTGCTGAAATCATCCGATATCTCCTTCAAGAGTTTCGCGCCCCTTAACAGGTTCTCGGCGCTTCTGACGAACATATCGAAGAACTTCGCTTCTTTAGGTATCAGGCTGAACATGAGATTCCTCCGCGATGAGTTTGTGGTTTATCGTTGTTCTATTGTGTGTCGCCCAGGGACATCTCCTTTGAATCTCTTCTAGACCTCAAAATGACCCAAAGTATGACCGATATCCCGGCGATGCCTATAACTATGATGCCGGGGGTCAGGGCCTCGTTCTTTATCATGATGCCTACGATCAATAAAGCGACCATGTTCATGACTTTGATAAGCGGGTTCAGGGCCGGGCCGGCCGTATCCTTCAAAGGATCACCTACGGTGTCTCCGGTTACCGATGCCTTGTGCGCCTCTGATCCTTTCCCGCCGTAAAGCCCGTCCTCGATCGTTTTCTTGGCATTATCCCAAGCGCCTCCTGCGTTAGACATGAATACCGCCAACAGCTGGCCCGAGAGGATCATTCCGGCCAAGAAACCGCCGAGCGCCTCTTTATGGAGCAAAAGGCCGACAAGTATGGGAGCGAGTATCGCCAAAAGTCCCGGGCCTACGAGTTCGCTCTGCGCGGCAGCGGTGCAGATGTCTACCACGCGCCCGTAATCCGGCGTCTTCTTGCCTTCCCAGATCTCTTTATCCTTGAATTGGTTCCTTACTTCATGGACTATGAGGAAAGCGGCCCTTCCGACAGCCCTTATCGTCATCGAACTGAACAAGAACGGTATGGCGCCGCCGATCAAGAGGCCGATGAAAACGTTCGGTTCCGATATCGAAAGTGAAGCCGCTATCTGCTCGTAAGTAGAATGAGTGGCTTTCGCGATGTCCGTGATATAAGCATTAAAAAGCGATACCGCGGCGACGACCGCCGAACCTATCGCGATACCTTTTGTGATCGCTTTCGTGGTATTGCCTACCGCGTCGAGGTCAGCAAGGGTCTGGCGCGCGCCCTTATCGAGGTGCGCCATCTCGCCGATGCCGTTCGCGTTATCCGCGACCGGCCCGAAGACGTCCATCGAGATATTGTTCCCGGTCAACGTCAACATGCCGATACCGCACATCGCGACGCCGTAAGCAATATACGTCGGGTTCGTGCCGGCGTAGATCAGGACCGAAGCGCCGATGGCAGCCGCGATGATCAGGATGGCCCACACCGTCGACTCGTATCCGACGGCGATGCCGGTGATGATCGTGGTCGCGTGGCCGGTCTGCGTCGCTCTCGCGATGGACTTTACAGGCGCGGCTTCGGGTTTCGTGAAATATTCCGTCACGCGGTTTATGGTGATGGCCAGGATGATACCGACCATTGTCGTGTATACGGGCCTCATGTCAAGTCCCGGCACGCCGAGACTCGCCCAACTCGCAAGCTGCGTCTTCTCCGGGAACCTTAGATAATAGAACCCGATGGCGCAGAAACCGATGATCGAAACAGCGGCAGATGACCAGAAACCGATATTAATAGCGCGCATGGCGTTCCTGACCTTATCGCTCGTGCGAACAAGGTAGGTGCCGAATATCGAGCTCAACACGCCGACCGCGCGGACCAACAGCGGGAATATGACGCCTTTATGCCCGAACGACGCCCATCCGAGGATCATCGCTGAAACGATCGTGACTTCATATGACTCGAAGATGTCAGCCGCCATGCCCGCGCAGTCGCCGACGTTATCTCCGACGTTATCGGCGATAGTCGCGGCGTTCCTTGGATCGTCTTCCGGGATATTTTTTTCGATCTTTCCGACGAGGTCCGCGCCGACGTCAGCGGCTTTAGTGTAGATACCGCCGCCGACCCTCATGAACAAAGCCAGGAGCGTGCCGCCGAAACCGAAACCGAGCAACACCTCATACGCCTGCTCGCCGTATATCATGAATATCACCGTGCCGCCTAACAGCCCGAGGCCGTCGGTGAGCATACCGGTGATCGTTCCCGTGCGATAGGCGATCTTAAGCGCCTGGCCGAAGCTCGTCCTCGCGGCCGCGGCTACGCGGACATTCCCCTGGACAGCCAGGTTCATGCCGACGAAACCGACCATCGCCGAGAAGAACGCGCCCATCAAAAACGCGCACGACCTTCCTATCTGTATGTGCGTGGCGCCCGCGGTGAAATACAGCGCGGCCGTCAGGATGAACATTAAAAATACTACCGCCTTGAACTGGCGGCTTAAGTACGCGTTCGCGCCGACGCGGATGGCATCGGAGATCTCCTGCATCTTCGGCGTTCCTTTGTCATAGCGGAGCACCTGAGCCATCAAAAACCCTGCATAGAGAAGGCCGAGAATGGCGACGCCGAGGATCGACCATAGCGCGAATTTTTCCATCACCGAAAAAGCCGGGCTGTACATGAAAGCGAACGCCTTGAATCCCTCGACCGCGGGCGCAGCGGCTTCCTGCGCCAGCGCCATATTGGACAATAATACCAGAGCGGCCACAACTAAGAATAACTTAGACGACCTTTTCATTTTATTACTTCTTTCCTCCCATCTTGAATACCTGCTCACGCCTGCTACCAACAGAGACGAGTTCTATCTTTACGCCAATAAGGCTCTCGAGCTTCCTGAGGTACCTCTTGGCGTTAGTTGGTAATTTCGAGAAGCTCCCGGTGCCCGAGGTATCCTCTCCCCAGCCCGGAAGTTCTTCATAGACCGGCTCGACATCCCACAGCATCTCGATGTTCGCCGGAAAATCTTTATATGTCTTTCCTTTATACTTGTACGCAACCGCGATCTTTATTGTCTCCAACTCGTCTAAAACATCGAGTTTCGTGACCACGATGGCATCGAGGCTGTTGACCAGCGCCGAGTGCCGGACTATCAGGCTGTCGAACCAACCGCATCTCCTGGGCCGGCCGGTCGTCGCGCCGAACTCCTTGCCCTTCTGCCTTATGACTTCCATCAGGTCCGGGCCGAATTCGGTGGGAAAAGGCCCTTCCCCGACGCGCGTAGTATACGCCTTTACCACGCCGACTACTTTGTCGATCTTCGACGGGCCGAGGCCTGTGCCGGTGCACGCGCCGCCGGCTGTCGCGTTGGAACTCGTGACATACGGGTACGTGCCGTGGTCGACGTCAAGGAGCGTCCCCTGCGCGCCTTCGAGCAGGAGCCTTTTTTTCTTCTTGACCGCCTCGTTTAAGATTATGGTGGTATTGCAGGCGTACTTCGCTATCTTCTTCCTGTATTCGACGAACTGGTTATAGATCTCGTAGAATGAGAACCCCGAATGGCCATATAATTTCTGCAGGGTCTCGTTCTTTGCCGCGATATTCTCGCTTAATTTCTTTTTGAATAACTCGTCATCTAAAAGGTCTGCGAGCCTGATGCCGCACCTGCCGACCTTGTCGACATAACACGGCCCGATACCGCGGCCTGTCGTGCCGATCTTCTTGCGGCGCTCGCTTAAGCGGTCGATCTCCTTGTGATAAGGAAATATCAGGTGGACCTGGTCGCTAACCTTAAGGTTATCATCGACTTCTATCCCTTTGGAGCGCAAATTTTCTATTTCGCTTATGAGCGCCTCCGGGTCTACGACGACGCCGTTGCCGATGACGCAGATCTTGCCTTTATGCAGTATACCGGACGGGACAAGATGCAGGATGAACTCCTCGTTGCCGATGACCACGGTGTGGCCGGCGTTATTGCCGCCCTGGTACCGCACGATATAATCGGCGTCGCGGGAGAAGATATCTATTATCTTCCCCTTGCCCTCGTCACCCCACTGCGCGCCTACTACGACTGTGTTTTTTTCCATATTAGAATTTTATCAACCTTGCGTCCAATACATGTTTCGCCGACCGTATCTCTTTCATGACCGGCGCCGGGACTTCCTCATCGAGGTTAAGGACGGTCATCGCATGGCCGCCGATCTTTGTCCTCCCGAGAGTCATGCCGGCTATGTTTATCTTGTGCTGCCCTAGTATCGTGCCTATTTGGCCGATGATCCCCGGCTTATCTTCATTGGAAAGTAGCAGAAGGTACCCGACCGTCGAGGCCTCGACATAGAAATCGTTTATCTTGACTATGCGCGGGTTCTTCCTCGGCGAGAGCGTGCCGGCGACCACCACCTTGCCCTTATCGGTCTGAGCCTCGGCGATGATGAGATTGGCGAACTCTTCGGTCTGCGAGGTCTTCGTCTCGACGATCTTTATCCCGCGCTCCTTGGCTATGAACGAGGCGTTGACGAAATTTACCGTCTCCTGGAGAATGGGCGTCAGGAGGCCTTTAAGGAATGCTATAGTCACCGAAGCAAGGTCGTGTTCGATGATGTCGCCCGAATACTGGACCTTCACTTCCCCTATCCGCGCATCGGCCATCTGGCCGATGACAAGCCCCATCTTCTCGGCGAGGGTGATGTACGGCCGTATGACCTTGTATATCTCCGGATCGACGCACGGGACGTTTACGGCGTTCCTGCAGCCGCGGCCCAGGAGCGCGTCGGCGACCTGCTTGGCGACCTCGATAGCGACGTTTACCTGCGCCTCCTCGGTGGACGCGCCCAAATGCGGCGTCGCGACGAGCTTTTCGTTCTTGAACATCGTGAAATCTTTCGGCGGCTCCTCCTCGTAGACGTCGAGGGCCGCGGCCGCGACCTTGCCAGACTCGAGGGCCTTGATGAGCGCCTTCTCGTCGATTATGCCGCCACGCGCGCAGTTGACCAGACGAACCCCTTTTTTCATCTGCTCGAATTCCTTTTCGCCTATCAAGTGTTTCGTCTCGCTGGTTATAGGCGTGTGGACGGTGATGTAATCCGATTCCGTAATAATATCTTTTATTTCGACCAGCTCGACGCCGAGGTCGTTTGCCCTCGCGACCGTAAGGAACGGGTCGTAAGCGATGACCCTCATGCCGAACGCCATGGCGCGCTTGGCGACTTCCGTGCCGATGCGGCCAAGGCCGATGATGCCGAGCGTCTTTCCGTAGAGCTCGACGCCCATATATTTATTCCTGTCCCATTTGCCTTCTTTTAACGAGGCGTTCGCGTTCGGGACGTTGCGCGACATGGAGAGCATCAAAGACCACGTGTGCTCGCAGGTGGATATCGTGTTTCCTGCCGGCGTATTCATAACGATGATGCCATGTTTCGAGGCGGCATCCGCGTCGACATTATCCAATCCTACGCCCGCGCGCCCGATGACCTTAAGTTTCGTCGCGGCTTCTATAATATCCTTGTTCACCTTCGTGCTGCTGCGGACGACGAGCGCGTCATAATCTTTTATGATCGCCTTCAATTCCTCCGGAGGAAGTTTTAACTTCACATCCACCTGGAGCTCTTTCTCGTCTTTTAGTACTTTTAATCCTTCTTCAGACAGCGCGTCGCTTACGAGCACTTTGTACATAGTCACGCTCTCCTAATTATATTATGCTGCTTCTACGGGCCCCCTGTCGCGGCCCTCAAGCAGGACTTCCTCGGCAGCCTCGACTCCTACTCCGGGTTCGCCCCTGAATCCCATCTCCGCGAGCGCCATGCCGAGCACGGCGATCGTCATGAGTATATCCGTATCTGTTATATAACCCATATGCGCGATGCGGATAACCTTGCTCTTGAGCTCGGCCTGTCCGCCGGCTATGCCAACGCCGTATTTATCCCTCATATGTTTTACGAGTTTCTCGCCGTCTATCCCTTCGGGGACGCGCACGGCCGTCACACCGTTCGAAGGCGCGGTCGGGGCGAATAGCTTAAGCCCCATCGCTTCCATCGCCTCGCGGGTCGCGAGAGCCAGTATCTTGTGGCGGTTGAATATGACGTCAAGGCCTTCCTTCTTCATCATCCTCAGCGTCTCGCGCAGCGCGATGACGAGCGATATCGCCGGTGTAAAAGGCGTATCCGCGGCATCAATGGCCTTCTTCGCCTTCTTGAGGCTCAGGTAATACCTCGGGCTCTTGGATTTCTCGACCTTCTCCCACGCCTTTTTGCTCAAAGATATGAATGCGAGACCCGGGGGTATCATGAGCCCCTTCTGAGAGCCCGACACCACGACGTCTATTCCCCATTCGTCGGTCTTTATCTCTTCTGCTCCGAGGCCGGAGATCGCGTCTACGGCCAGGACCGCGTTATGGCTTTTTGTCACCTGCGCGATAGCTTTTATGTCAGTCAGGACGCCGGTCGAGGTCTCGCACAGCGTCGTAAAGACCGCCTCTATGCCCGCGTCCTTCTTTAATTCCGCTTCAATGGCTTTCGGGTCGACTGCCTTGCCCCATTCAACGTTTATTATTATAGGAGTAATGCCGTATGCTTTGCAGAGTTCGGTCCACCTCTCGCCGAATTTACCGCCCTGGACGCATATCGCTTTGTCGCCGGGTGAAAGCAGGTTGGCGACCGCGGCTTCCATGGCGCCGGTGCCCGAGGAGGTCAACGTTATTACGTCATTTTGCGTCTGAAAAACAAACTTCAGCAGTTCGCATACTTCCTTGAATATCTCCATGAATTCCGGGGTCCTGTGATGGATTATCGGTTCTGCCATGGCGAGCAATGCCTGAGGCGGGACAGGCGTTGGTCCCGGCGTCATAAGATAATTCTTTTTCATTCCTTACCCTCCTAGGTTTGTATTGGTAAACGTTGGTACACGGTCGGCTTCGGAGCCATCTTCCCCGGCGCAACCTTCGGCGCCTTACTGCATTTCTTCTCGAGCGCTATGTCCAGGACCTGGTCCATATACTCGACGGGTATTATCTTTAAATCCTTTAATACGGCCTTCGGTATCTCAACGAGGTCCTTTTCGTTCTCTTTCGGTATTATGACCGTCTTGATGCCGACCATGTGCGCGGCGAGTATCTTCGACTTGAGCCCGCCTATCGGCAGGACTTTGCCTCGCAGGGTTATTTCACCCGTCATCGCGACGTCTTTTTTTACCGGGCATTTCGTCAGGCTCGATACAAGCGCGGTCGCCATCGTGATCCCGGCCGACGGGCCGTCCTTCGGTATCGCGCCCTCGGGTATATGTATATGGATATCCAGTTTCTTATAAAAATTATCGTCTATGCCGAATTCCCTGGCGCGCGAGCGGATATAGCTCAACGCCGCCTGCGCCGATTCCTGCATGACCTCGCCGAGTTTTCCGGTCAGGGTCAATTTCCCTTTTCCGGTCATGAGGGTCGATTCTATGGAGATGATATCGCCGCCCGCCTCTGTCCAGGCAAGCCCCGTGGATACACCGACCTCGTTCTTCTCTTCCTTCTTCGGCTCGGTAAACTGGACCGGGCCGAGATATTTCTCGATCCGCTTTCCGGTAAGGCGAAGCTTCAGGTCCTTTTCTTTCTTCACGACATCCTTGGCTATACGCCTGCAGACGCGCGCTATCTCGCGTTCGAGATTGCGGACGCCCGCTTCGCGCGTATACCTGCGCACTATCCTTAATATGGCATCCGCGGTAAATTTTATATTCTCTTCCTTGAGGCCGTGCAGTTTTATCTGCTTAGGGATAAGGAACCCCTGCGCGATCTTCACCTTTTCGTATTCGGTATAACCCGAAAGCTTTATCATCTCCATCCTGTCCTGAAGCGGGATGGGTATATTGTCCTGGAAGTTCGCGGTCGTGATGAACATGACATCCGATAGGTCGAACTCCACTTCGAGATAATGGTCGGAAAAGGTCGAATTCTGCTCCGGGTCGAGCACCTCGAGCAGCGCCGCGGCCGGGTCGCCCCTGAAATCCGTGGACATCTTGTCGACCTCGTCGAGCAAAAAGACCGGGTTCCTCGATTTTGCTTTCCTTATGGATTGTACGACGCGGCCCGGGAGCGAGCCGATATATGTCCTGCGGTGGCCGCGTATCTCGGCCTCGTCGCGCACGCCTCCGAGGGAGACGCGGACGAAATTGCGGCCGAGCGCCCGCGCGATGGATTTCGCCAATGAGGTCTTTCCAACGCCGGGAGGCCCGACGAAACAGAGTATCTGGCCCTTCATTGACTTTACGAGCTTGCGGACGGCAAGGTATTCGAGGATCCTTTCCTTCGGTTTCTCGAGGCCGTAATGGTCCTCGTTCAATATCTTCTCGGCGTTCTTGATGTCGAGGTTGTCGTCGGTCCTGACAGACCACGGCAGCGCGACTAGCCAGTCGATGTAATTACGCGAGACGGTCGCCTCCGGGGAGGTCGGGTACATCCTCGAAAGTTTTTCGACCTCGCGCAGCGCTATATCCAGCGCCTCCTTCGGCATCTTCGCCTGTTTTATCTTCTCCTTGAGGTCATCGAGCTCGTTCTTGTAATCGTCCTTCTGGCCGAGCTCCTTCTCGATGGCCTTGAGCTGTTCCTGGAGGAAATATTCCTTCTGCGCCTTCTCTATCTGCTTCCTGACGGTAGATGATATCTTTTTTTCTATCTGGAGTATACCGATCTCGGAATTGAGGACTTCGGTAAGCTTCTTTATCCTTTCGACCGGGTCTATGATCTCGAGTATCCCCTGCCTCTCCGCGACCCTCATCGTGAGATATGAAGCGACCGTGTCCGCCATCTGGTCCGGGTCCGGGATGTTCGCGATCGTCGCGAACGCCTCGGTCGGGACGCGCTGGTTCAGCTTGACATACTCCTCGAACTG
The DNA here is from genome assembly GCA_028716565.1 of Candidatus Omnitrophota bacterium. Lineage (NCBI taxonomy): Bacteria > Pseudomonadati > Candidatus Omnitrophota > Candidatus Omnitrophota bacterium. The sequence goes on along the minus strand of JAQUPL010000006.1, from coordinate 52,780 downwards.
GTTGACCAGCGAGCGCATCTGCGCCTCGACCTCGATCGTCTTCTCGACCGGCACTGAGGCGTATTCGATCCCGGCATTAAGATATTCCTTGGTAGGCAGGAGTTTCTTTACCTTCGCGCGGTAGAGCCCCTCGACGAGCAACTTATATGAGCCATCCGGCAGTTTTACCGACTGGATTATCTGGCCGACCGTGCCGGACTGGTAGATATCGTCAAGCGAAGGTTCCTCTACCTTTACCGATCTCTGCGCGCAGAGGAGGATCGTCTTATCTTTGGATAAGGCCTCCTCGACCGCCGCGATGGACTTCTCGCGCCCGACCACAAGGGGGACGACCATAAAAGGGAATACTACCATGTCCCTCAATGGCAAAAGCGGCAATGACTCTTTTATCTGGTGTTCTTTTTTCATGTCCTATTTCTATATATCGGGAATAAAGTTATTTCTTCTTTCCGGTTATGACTTCATCGACCAGGCCGTAGGTCTTCGCCTCCTCGGCGCTCAGGAAATAATCCCTGTCCGTGTCTTTCTTTATCTTGTCGAGCGGCTGGCCGGTGTGCTTGGCGAGTATCTCTTCTATCCTGTCGCGCATCCTCAATATCTCTTTCGCCTGGATGCTTATATCCGCGGCCGCGCCCTGCGTCCCGCCCCAGGGCTGGTGCATCATTATGCGCGCGTTCGGGAGGGCGAACCTCTTGCCCTTCGTGCCGGCGGCTAAAAGTATCGCGCCCATAGAGGTCGCCTGTCCGATGCAGTAAGTGCAGACATCGGGTTTCAAGAACTGTATGGTATCGTAGACCGCGAGTCCGGAAGTCACGACCCCGCCCGGCGTATTTATGTATACGCTGATGTCCTTATCAGGATCTTCCATCTGCAGGAAGAGCAGCTGGGCGATGACAAGGTTGGCAACGACATCGTCTATCGGAGTGCCGATAAATATTATCCTGTCCTTAAGGAGCCTCGAATAGATGTCATACGCGCGTTCCCCGCGCCCTGACTGCTCGACTACCATGGGAACAAGCGTCTGCGACCGTTCTCTGTCTGCCATTTTAAGCCTCCTCTATTTTCGCGTTCTCTATGAGGAATTCCATAGCCTTGTCCTGCGTTATCTCGGCCCTGATGTCTTCCATGAGGTTATTTTCTTCGAGATATTTTTTCGCTTCCTCTGCCGTCTTCTTGGAGCGCGCCGCCAAAAGCTCGACGCGCTTGTTGATATCCTCCTCGGAAGCGGTAAGTTTCTCGAGTTCTGCCACCTTATCGAGGATAAAATACGACTTCACGCGCCTGACCGCTTCGTCCCGGAACTTCTGTTTCATGGCGGCCTCTTCCTTCTCGATATCCTCTTTCTTATATCCCATATACTGGAGCCTGTTCTGCGCGTCTTTTAACAGGTGCTCGGCCTCCGTGTCCACCATCATCTCCGGGGCCTCGAAATTCGCGCCCTTGATGAGCTGGCCTACGAGGTCCTCTTCCACCTTGAACCTCGCCTCCTGTTCCTTCGCCTTGGTGAGCTCTTCGCGGATATTCCCGCGAAGCTCGAGCAGGGACTTGAACCCGCCGACGTCCTTGGCAAACTCGTCGTCGATCGCCGGCGCTATCTTCTCCTTGACCTGGTTGACGGTTATTATGAATACGGCCTGTTTTCCAGCCTGCTCCTTGCGCGGATAATTCAGCGGCATTATGGTATTGACCGTCCTCGTATCGCCGGGGACCGCGCCCAAAAGCTGGCTCATGAACTCGGGTTTCGTAGATTTCGGGTTGAGCGGGAACCACACGTTCTCGTTCTTCTCGCCGGGCTTGGCCTCTACCGATATCTCGACGTCGCAAAGGCACCAGTCGTTCTCCTTCGCCGGGCGCCCCTCGACATCCTTAAGCTGGGAGTGCCTCTCCTGGAGGTCCTCTATCACCTTATCGACATCTTCGGTCGCGACCCGGGCTTTCTGCCTCACGGCCTTGAGGCCTTTATAGTTCTTCAATTTCACTTCGGGACGCACGTGGACCTCCGCCTTGAACGAGAGCTGCTTCTCCGCCTCGAAAATTATATCGGTAACCGACGGCATGCCTATCATGTCGATGCCGGCGTCTTTTACCGCTTTCATCACCGCCTCGCCGATGAGGCGCTTCTTGACCTCCTCGCCGGCCTTGTCCTTATAATGCGTCTCCACGAGATAGCGCGGGGCCTTGCCTACCCTGTAACCCGGCACCTCGGCGTATTTCTCGATCTCGCCGATTATCTCTTCGTATTTATTTTTTATATGGTCCGCGGGGACCTCTATCTCGAAACCCCTGCGCGAACCTCCAAGGTCTTTGCTTTTAACTTTCATAATGATCTCTTCAGGTCTTTATCAGACCGAAGTCACCGTCCTTTCTCTTATATATTACATTTATCCTGTTGTCCTCGGCGCTCCTGAATACAATGAATTCGCTGTTCGATATCTTCAACTCCTCCACGGCCTCCTCGACCGACATAGGTTTCTCGGCGACGCGCTGGGTCTCGACTATCCTCGGACCGGCGGCCTCCCTTTCAGGCCTGAAGACACCCCTTATCGCGGATAGCGACCTGGCCGCGAGCTCCCTGATCTTGCCGGAAGAGCCTTTTACCCTGTGCTCCTTTATCTTGTCGTGGAGTTTCCTCAACTGTTTTTCGAGGGAAGCGATCGCTGCGTCGATCGACGCATACATATCCGAGGTCGTCTCGGTCGCGGTCAACTTAAAGTGCTTGCCGATGACCGTCAGCTCGGCTACGTGGCGGAACTTCTCGACCGAAAGGATGACGTGCGACTCGAGAATCTTGTGGTAGAATTTGTCCAGCTTCGTTATCTTATCGTTTACGTGGGCTTTCATGCCTTCCGTGACATCAAAATGCCTGCCTGTGATGACTACGTCCATTTTGCCTCCTTATTATCGGCTGCTCACCTTCTTCTTCCTAAAACATTTTTAGGGTGAGCAACTTCTTTGCTCACATCCTGAACTTTTCGCCCAGATAGATCTGCCTCGCCTTCGGGTCGGAGATGAGTTCTTCCGCGGTGCCGGATATAAGGACCTTTCCGTCGGACATTATATAAGACCTGTCGGTTATGGAAAGCGTCTCTCGGACATTATGGTCGGTCAAAAGTATGCCGAGCCCTTTCTCCCTCAGCGAACAGATTATCTCCTGGCACTCGGCGACAGCTATCGGGTCGATACCCGAGAACGGTTCATCCAACAATATGAAAGTGGGTTCGGTCACGAGGGCGCGGGTTATCTCCAGGCGCCTTCGCTCGCCGCCGGACAAAGTATAGGCGTAGTTCCTGGCGAGATGCGATATCCTTAATTCACCCAGGAGCATCTCAAGCCTCTTGCGGCGCTCCTTTTTAGATATCCTTAGCGTCTCGAGGATGGCCATGATATTCTCCTCAACGGTAAGTTTCCTGAATATCGACGGCTCCTGCGCAAGGTATCCTATTCCGCAGCGGGCGCGCCTGTGCATCGGCAGGCCGGTTATCTCCTGGTTATCAAAGAATATCTGGCCGCTATCCGGCTCGACAAGGCCGACTATCATATAAAAGGTCGTAGTCTTCCCCGCGCCGTTAGGCCCGAGCAGTCCCACTATCTCTCCGCGCCTGACCGATATATCGACCCCGTTGACAACGCGGCGGCGGTTATATGTCTTTTGGAGACCCTTCGTCTCGAGGAGGTGCATCAAAGATCCTTATTTTTTCTTTTCTTTCTTATCTTCGGGATATATCATTACCTTGGGAGATCCCGTGAGGATGACCTTTTGCTCAGGCGCGAGGTAAATCGCCTCGTCGCTGTACGTCCAGCTGCCTTCCCTCATTATCTTCACGTTTCCCCTGGCTACTATTTTTGAGACCTGTTTTGTCTTCGTGTCGTAATATGCCGTCGCCGTGTCGCAGAATACCTGGCCGCGCTCGTCTTCTACCTTGACGTTCTTATTGAAGACGGCGTAACTTTTGCCGTAATCTATCTCCATCGGCCCGTCGCAGGTTATGGTCGTAGGCGTTTTGGTGGCGAACTCGCCTACGCTCTTTCCCTTTGCGTCGGACTTCATCACGACCGGCTTATCGGTCACTACCTTCTGTTCGGCGTTCTTCCAATCGAGAGCGTCCGTCTTCATCTCCGTGCCGTTAGTGCCGCTGACCACGACGTTCGACTCGAAGTGCGCGTCGTTTGTGGCCCTGTCGAACGAGCCCTTGTCGGCCGTAAGCGTCATGTCGCTCTGGTCGCCGTAGGCCTTAGCTACGATATCGGTAAGATTGACCACCTCGGAGACTATATCCGCAGATTTGCCCTGGACCTCCCATTTCTTCTTGCCGGTCTTCTCGAAACCTGACAGCGAGAACGCCATCATCTTCTGGTCGCCCGAGATCTCCGCCTCTTCCTCGGGCGGGGCCGGCGCTTTCGCCTGTTTGCCTTCACAGCCCGTGAACAAAAACACCACCAGCAGTGCGGTCGCGACCTTATTTAGTCTCATTTTGGGCCCTTCATTTCATTCGGGACGAACCCTTTCGCAGTCTGGGGGTTCGTCTTCCATCTGTTATGCATCCAGACCCATTGCGAAGGATACTTCCGTATATACGACTCGACGACCTTCGACCACTTTTCCGTATTTATTTTTGTATCGTTCTCTTTATTGCCGGTTATCTCGAGCTCGAGCGGCTCCTCTACATATATGGTGTGGCTATTCCCCTCGCGCACTATGAACATCGGTATTATAGGCACAGCCGTTGCGAGGGCAAGTATGACCGGCGCGGTCGGCGTGTAAGCCGGACGCCCGAAGAAATCCACAAAAACCCCGTCGAGGGAGGATATATCCTGGTCGGCAAGTATCGCGATCGATTGCCCGCCGCGCAACAGCCTGAGCATCGTCTTGGCCGACTCGTCCCGCATCACGACGTTGACGTCCATCTTCCGGCGCAGGCCGTTCATCCAATTGTCAAACTTCACGTAACGCAGCCTGCGGGCGAGGACGTTCACCGGGTATTTCTTGAGCCCGAACCACCCGGCAAGGAGTTCCCAGTTTCCTAAATGCGCCGAGAGGACTATAAAACCCCTCTTCTGTGAAAGAGCCTTGTCTACGATCCCGAGCCCTTTTATCCTTACGTGCCTGTCTATGTTGCGGGGGGTAAGTTTCGGGGCGCTTAATATCTCAAAAAGGTTCTCCCCCAGGTTACGGAAGACGCCCCTAGCGACAGCCCTTATCTCGGCTTCGGTCTTCTCGCCTTTGAACGCGATCCTGAGGTTCTCTATCGCGCTCTTCCTGTGTCCGGGCACCAAAAAAAAGGCGAACTCTCCCATTCGCCTGCCTAAAAATTTGTTAATTTTTATCGGGAAGAGAAGAGAGATAAAACTGGCTGTCCTAAGAAGGTAATAAAGATACCTTCTCCTGATTCTGTGCTTCACAACGCGTTATGATAGCAGAAGATAGGCCCCGAGTCAAGTTTTAATGGCCGATCCTGAGGGTCCTTATCTCATCACCGGACTTGACGGTCACGGTGTCTTTCGTTATCTCCAATATCTTGTATCCCGATACCTGGTCGCCCACTTTCGCCACCTTGCCGTCTATTATGCAATAGCTCTTCCCGGGGTCGCAGAATATCCCGCTGAGAGATGCCGGGCCTGCGCCGACCTCGGCCGGCCCGCCGCCGATCGCGAACGGGTCCCTGCCCCAGGATTTGAACAAGCTTGTCATACGCTCTTTTTGGAAGACGGGTTTTTGGGCCGGGGCTGCGGCCGCGGGAGCGGCCTTTGCCTCCTCCGGCTTTTTAGCGCGCGGCTTCAGGACGGCCATCGCGGTAACGGCAATAAATATCGCGATGACTACCCCAAGGATGACTAATTGCTGCTTATTCTTGTCCACTTTCTGCCTCTTCCAGTGTATACGTGAACACCTTCATATCCACTATCAATTTCGGGAACGTCCTCTCATCTTTCGCAATCCGGAATTCCGGGACGGCCGCAAAACTGCTTTCGAAGCTATCCAGCGATCCGAGATAATCCCCGAGGCTCTTATAGGCCGCCCTCATCTTTATGTCTATAGGTAACGCCTTGCAATTGAATGCCGCGGTCATCTCCGGGAGCGGTTCGGCCGGCTGGGGCGTTATCGAGATGAAATCTATGTTGAGCTCCTTGCCCTTCTTCGCTAATTCCTCGAGTATCGCCGGCGTCGGGCTCTTTGAAGGGAGCCGCTTGCGCAGGTCCCCGACTTTCGCCTCTACCCCGGCCTTATCCAATTTGAACGCGGAAAGTTTATTGCGACCGGCGGTAAGCTGGGCATTGAGCTCGCGCCAGGTCTTCTTCTTCTCGGCCAGTTCCTTCCTCGCCGGAGCGAGGACCACCGCGAACAGGATAAGGAATATAACGATCCCGGCGATGACCGCCACAGCCGTCTTATTCTTCTTCAGTCCTATATTTTTCAGAACAGGCATTTGATATCGAACTCCGTATTTGAATTCGTGCCTTCGCCCATCTTGGCGTTCAATAGCGTCACGCTCTTGAACATGCCTCCTTCAAGCGACGATATGATTCCGGACAGGGCCTTTTCGCGGTCCTTGACGTCGCCTGTGATCTGGCCGCTTATCTCTAAACCGGACGCGTCAGCCTTAAGGCTCGAGAGGACCGCGTATTTCGGGAGCCTGTTGCTGAGTTCTTTTAACGTCTCTTTCCACGGCGGGATGCCCGAGAGGACCGAGTCGATAAACGCCTTCCTTTCGGAGAGCTCCGCGGCTAGGCGCTCATAATGCGATGTTATCTCCAGCTGGGGTTTTATGACCTCCATTTCCTTTATCCCGTAGCTTATCTTCTTGTCGTAGTTAGCCAGCTGCACCCTCATGCCGATAAAAGAGAGTACCAGGGAAACTGCGACCGCGGCTACTACCGACTCGACCGCCGCTTTCTCGAATGTGCGTATGGTCTTTTGTTTTAATTCCGGCGGCAAAAGGTTTATCCCCCGGCCTTCGCTTAAGGCCGCGCCTACGGCGCCGGCGAAGATGCCTGATGCCGGGGCCGGATCTGCGAGCGCTCCCTTTTCCAAAGAGATCCCCTTAAATGGGTCTCCCTGAGAGACCGGAACGCCGAGGTTCTCCTGTAAAAATTCCGCAAGTCCCTTTATCGACGCGCCGCCGCCCGTGAGGACGACCGACCTGACCTTGTCGCCGGACGATTCGTCCCCGTAATAGTGGAGGGACCGGTCGATCTCCTGCGCCAGCCGTTCCGCCGCCGGGCGGTTCAGGTCTTTAGTGATCGCGGCGGCGCCTGAATTGACATTTCTTGTGAACGCAAGATAACCGTCTTTTGTGATATTTATCCCGGTATAATTATGCCCGATATCCACGACCGCGGCGGCCTCGCCTCCCTGAAGGCCCATGCGGTTCGACAGCTTCTCTATGGCAAGAGGCGGCGGGAAGAGCGCGGCCGGGCTGATGGCCGCCCCGGCGAGGGCTCCTACTATACTGTCTACCGCCTTTGCCGGCATAACGGCCAGTTTTACTTTGTATTTGCTTATGCCGCCCTCGGCGGTCTCTTGCAGTTTGTAATCCATGAAAAGCTCGTCAAGCGGCAGGGATACCTTCTCTTTCACCTGCCATCTCACCGCCTCGGGTATCTCCCGGTCCGACATCTTTGGTATCGTGAAATAACGCAGGCATCCTTCCGGGCAATCGGCTACGCAGGTGACCCTGGCGGATTTGACATTCATGCCGGCCACAGCCTTCTTTACGCCTTCCTCTTTCGGGACGAGGCCGGCTTTTTTTAAAATGATATCTCCGGCAGGCCCGGTCCCTATCTCGACCGCCTTTATCGCCGAGGAACCGATATCTATGCCTATATATATCTCTTTCTTTTTGAAATTCATTGCTCGTAACTCTCTTTCCAGGAAGAGCATGCAAGGAACTTGCCGCTTCCGTCGTCCGTATAGACAGCGACGAGGCGCGCTTTTACCTCTTTCCCTGATGCGGGGCGGTCCAGAGGCATCTTGCCCCGCACATCGATAGTTAACGTATCGGAAACGCGTGTGACCGCTACATACTCGACCGTCCCGTCGCCGAGCGGTATGGGCGCGGGAACGGCCGCTACCGGACGCCCGGCCCGCACATCGCTCAATATATTGTCAACGCCTGCCTGGGCCAGATATAACGCCTTCGTATCGTCAAGCTGAAATCCGGCGGACCTTGTATTGGAAGAGACCATGGATATTATAGCCATCGTCATGACGGCGAGGGCCGTCATAAACACAAACGTTACTATCAGCGCGAAACCACGCCCTCTCATATGCCCCTCGGCCTGACTTTAGCCGTGAATTGGATCGATTCCGCCCCGCTCGCAAATGTCAGGTCGATCTCCACGACCCTTATCTGGGACGGGACTATCACGCGCATCGGGTTGGTGTTATCATCGGGCCTGTAATACCTGAACGCCAGCGACTGGACGTTCCGCGCCACCACCGGCGCCCCGGCGCCGTCCTGCGTGCGCAGCAGGTTGCCGCGCGACAGCCGGTAACGGATAGTCTCCTGACTGCCGTCGCCGTCGACATCCGCGAGGAAAGTCAGGCTGCGGGTGTCCGTCGGCGCTATAAAAGACGTGGCCTGCCTCAGGTCGCATGACATAGTATTCAGTCCGTAAGATATATCTTTAATGAAGCCGCCCCTCGTCATTTCTTCGCCCAATACCCTTAACCCGACCATATAAGTAAGGGCTATGGCGCACATTAAAACGGAAACGAGCGCCATATTAAAGACGACCTCTATCAGGGTGAGGCCGCGCCCGTCCCTAATTGACATCCGAGACATACGTGACTAAGGATATCTTCACGTCTCCCGACCTTTGCCTACAATAGATATTGACCGTTACCTGTTTAAGGTTCGGTTTAGCGCCCAGGACCAGGACCTCCATATCAAATAACGTGTAAGGGCTGCCTGCTATCGTCCTCGCCTCGGGGACTATCGAGGCATACGGGACGTTGCGCATCTCTTCCATCTTCACCTGCGCAAGCGCGGTAGCGAGCACCGTATTCTCGTTCTCGACGCTGCCGTAAATGCCCATACTTAATATTTGCAGCAGCACTACCGCGCCGGCCGCGAAAAGCGCGATCACGATCAGGATCTCTATCAGCGTAAAACCGCGCGCGCCGACCTTGGCCAAAAGCTAAAAACCTCCTGAACCCGGAGTCCCGTTTGAGACGAAGATATCATCGCCTGTCGCGCCTGCGGGATTAACCGTTCCCGTGTTGCTGATACCTGTTATCGTAGCCGTCCTGTTGGGGCCGAGAGACCAGATCACATAATAGGCGCCGCTGACCGCATATCTGTACTGCGTCGTCGCCGAGGCGCCGAACGGGTCATACAGAACAGATCCGAGTATCTGCGGGATGGCCGTCGTTAACTGGGTCTCCCAGCTGCCGCCCGCAGCCGGATACGTATGCGGGTTGCGGTGCATATACCACGATTCGACCGCTGCCTGCAACGTCCTCAACTCCGCGGAGGCCTTGGTCGTGTTGCCCTCGTCGCGCATGCCTCCGAACCTCGGCAACGCGATGCCTATTAATATCGCGATGACCATGATGACGATAAGAAGTTCTACAAGCGTAAACCCCTTCCTCATCTTACTTCCCCCTTTCCGGTAGACGCTCTAGCGTCTACCATTCGCGGCAGATGTTAATCATCTACCACTTATTTTCTTAGTACTTTTACTAAATCGAACATCGGAACCAGTATCGAGGCCATGATGACGGCCACGACACTACCCATTATCAATAAAAATGCCGGCTCGAGAAGGGACGTGAGCCTCTTTATGTGGTAAGCGACAGCCGCCTCGTAGAGATCGGCGACCTTATTCAGCATTATGTCGAGGTTGCCGGTCTCTTCGCCTGCCGCGATCATCTGGACCGTATCCGGAGGGAACTCCGCGCTCGCTTTAAGCGGCTCTGATATCTTGCTCCCGCCGCGCACCGCCTCGCGCGCTTTCGCGACCACGCGCGACAAAACCTCGTTGCCGATAGTCGCCTCGAGTATCTCCAGCGATTCGAGTATATCCACGCCGCTCGCCGAAAGCGTGGAGAGCATCCGGGCGAACCTGGCTATGGCCGCCTTGCGGATGAGCGGACCGACCACCGGGACGGAAAGTTTAAGGGCGTCGACCTTGAAGCGCCCTCCGCGGGTATCCGCGTAGATACGCGCGGCCAGGAAAAGCGCGGTCAGGCCAAGGACGAAAATGTACCAGTAATCCTTTATCGCCATCCCCGCGCCGTAGAGTATGCGCGTGACGATCGGGAGCGGGATATTTGCCCGCAAGAATATATCCGCGAACTTCGGTATTATGAACGTGACTATGAATAATATGACGACGGCCGCGGCTACGGACAGGACCGCGGGATACAATAACGCGCCGCTGACCTTCTGCCTAAGGTCCATCTCGTTCTCGCCGAAATCGGCCAGCCTCTTCAACACGAGGGAGAGGTTGCCGCTCGCCTCGCCCGCCTTGACCATGCTTATCGTGAGCCTGGGAAAAGCCAGCGGGTGGGCCGTAAGCGCCTCGGAGAACGAAGAACCTGTCTCCACCTTGACCGTGACGTCTTCCAGTAATTTTTTAAGCCTCCTGTTCTCCGTCTGCGCGGAGATGGTCCTAAGCGATGTCAGCAGGGGCAACCCCGCTTCGAGCATATTCGATAACTGGATATTAAAAAAGATCATATCCTCGGGTTTTATGCCCCCGAACCCGCCGATAAAGTCGCCGACAGAAAATCTGCCGGAGGCGATCGAGACCCCGGTTATCACGTATCCCATCTTGCGGAGTTTTTCGACGAGATCGGCTTCTGCCGGGGCTTCCATCACCCCCTCCACGAATTTCCCCGATTCGTCTCTCGCCTTATAGCGGTATAAGGACATGCTTATCCTTCCTGCTGGGTCACCCTCATGACTTCCTCGAGGGTAGTTATGCCGGCCTTGACCTTCTCTATGCCGTCCTCCTGCATCGTCTTCATGCCGCTCTTGATGGCGGCCTTCCTTATCTCTGTGGAAGAGGCTTTTGCGACGGTAAGCGCCCTTATCGCGTCGTCGGGCTGCATCAATTCGAATATGCCGACCCTGCCTTTATACCCGGTATGCAGGCACTTGTCGCAGCCCCTGCCGCGGTAAAACTTTACCTGTTTCGATGATGACAGGCCCACTTCTTCCAATAATTTAGCGGAGGGAACGTAGTTCTCCCTGCAATCCTTGCATATGACGCGGACGAGCCTCTGGGCTATGACGGCCAGCACCGAAGAGCTGACCAAGAACGGTTCGACGCCCATGTCCACCAGGCGCGCGACCGCGCCGGGAGCGTCGTTGGTATGGAGCGTAGATAATACGAGATGGCCGGTAAGCGCCGCCTGTATCGCGACCTCGGCGGTGTCGAGGTCGCGGATCTCGCCTACCATTATGATGTCCGGGTCCTGCCGGAGGATGGAACGCAGGCCGTTTGCGAAAGTGAGCCCGGCCTTCGTATTTATCTGCATCTGCCGCACGAGCTTCAACCTGTATTCGATCGGGTCTTCTATCGTCACGATATTCTTTTCCGGGGAATTTATGGTGCTCAACGACGAGTATAGCGTGGTCGTCTTGCCGGAGCCGGTCGGGCCGGTCACGAGTATTATGCCGTAAGGCCTGCGTATAAGTTTCTCGTATACGTTAAGCATCTCACGGGAGAAACCGAGTTCGCTCAACCCCAAGAGGATGCTGTTCAGGTCGAGGAGCCTCATGACCACATTTTCACCGTAAACGGTGGGAATAGTGGAGACCCTGCAGTCTATCTGGCGGTTCTCGATCTTCAGCTGGAACCTCCCGTCCTGCGGGACCCTCTTCTCCGCGATATCCATTCCCGAGAGGATCTTTATCCTCGATATTATCGCCGACTGGAGGTCTTTCGGCGGGGACATGACCTCGTGCAGGACGCCGTCAACCCTGTATCTCGTCCCCAGGAAGATCTCGTCGGGTTCTATGTGTATATCCGAGGCCCCGGCCTTTATCGCCTCGCTTATCAGGAGATTCACGAGCTTGACTATCGGCGCCTCCTCGACTAGCCCCTGCAGGGCCTTGAGGTCGGATTCCGCGCCTTCTTTTATCTGAAATTTATCTTTATCGACGGATTTTACGATATCATCCATCGTCCCGCGCGCGCCGTAATACTGGTCGAAGGCCCTTATAAGTTCCTTCTCCGGGACGACGACAGGTTCCACTTCGCATTTGGCCTTAAGGTGGGCTTCGTCCAGGGCAAAGATATCCAGCGGGTCTACCATGGCGATGGTAAGGGTCCCTCCGATCTTGAATAAAGGAAGGATCATGTTCTTTCTGCAGAAATTTTCGGGGAGGATATCGATGACTTTGGGGTCGATGAAATAATTCGAGAAATCTATGCGCGGGATGCCGAGCTGCTGTTCGAAAAAGGAGATGATGGCGTCCTCTTCGACCATGCCGAGCCTTGTCAGGACACGGCGAAGTGGCTCTTTTGTCTTGTCGGCCTCCTCCTTAGCCTTCTTGAGCTTCTCCGGAGTAACAAGGCCGCGCTCGACCAGAGCTTCGCCAAGAGACTTCTTCTCTCCCTTCGGCATCACCACTCCTTGTAAGAAGGGCTGCTTTTTTACGACTTTTTAAATTGTTAACTTATTCCGATTAAATAGTATACGTGAGCGGGATTTTTTTGTCAACGTATTTTGGGCTGGGGCCTATTACGGCCATTTATTCTGGGCCTTGAGGATGATCTCTATAAGCTCGCGTATCGCGCCGCGGCCGCTTCCGGCATTCGTGGTGTAATGGGCGGCTGATTTGACCTCGGGCCTGCTGTAAGGGACTGCGACGGCGAGGCCGGCGCGCTTCATGATCGGCATATCTATCAGGTCGTCACCGATAAAGCACGCCTCTTCATCGGTAAGTTTGAATATCCTGAGGATCTTTTCATAGACCGCGCCCTTGTCTTTCACGTTCATAAAGGCCTTGGTGATATGGCAGATCTTTGCCCTGCGGGAGACTATGCGGGATTTCTTGGCGGTCACTATCGCGGACTTCAGGCCGGCCCTCCACCAGAGGGTCAGGCCATACCCATCTTGAACGTCGAACGCCTTGAACTCGTCGCCGTAGTTGTCGTATATTATCTTGCCGTCTGTCATGACCCCGTCGACGTCCAGGATAAGCAGCTTTATCTTGGCGGCCCTTTCCCGGATATCCATACTAAACAAGCCCCGCCTTCAAGAGATCCTGCACGTCGACAAGGCCTATGGGCTTCCTCTTATTGTCGACGACCGGTATTTCGTCTATCTTCCTCTCGCGCAGGATCCGGAACGCGTCCGCGGCGAGCATCTCTTCCGATATCGTGATAGGGTTCCTGGTCATGACCTCCCTGACCTGCCTAAGGGGAAGCGCAGCGTCCTTACCCAGATGCCGCCTCAGGTCGCCGTCGGTGAATATGCCGACTAGGACGCCGTTCTTGTTCACGACGCTTGCTGAACCGGCCCGCGCCTCGGTTATTCTAAGGAGGACGGCCTTTACCTTCGCGTCATCTTTTACTACCGGGTTTGCCTTGCCTTTCCTCATTATATCCCCGACCTTCAAGATAAGCCTCTTGCCGATAGATCCGCCCGGGTGATAGAACGCGAAATCCTCCTCTCTAAAGCCGCGGCGGTCGAGCAGGGCTATCGCGAGCGCGTCTCCCATCGCGAGCATCGCTGTCGTCGAAGCAGTAGGCGCAAGATTCAAGGGGCACGCCTCCCTCTTGACCGCAACGTTAAGCACGACATCGCTGTACCTCGCGAGCGAAGATTCAGTATTCCCTACCATTGCTATGAGCTTCGCGCCGATCTTCTTTAAAGTGGGAAGGAGCCTTATTATCTCCTCAGTCTCTCCCGAATTTGATATGGCCAGGACGACATCATCTTTCGTGACCCTGCCGAGGTCTCCGTGTATCGCGTCGGCCGGATGCAGGTAGAGGCTGGGCGTCCCGGTCGACGACAATGTCGCCGAGATCTTCGCGCTGATAAAACCGGGTTTCCCCATTCCGGTAACGACTACCTTTCCCCTGCAGGCAAGCATGAGCTTGACCGCCTTTTCGAAATTCGCGTCGACCCGCTTTATGAGCGAAGAAATAGCGTCCGCCTCGATCTTAAGGACTTCCTTAGCCCGCCTCATCATATCTTATATCCCTTTTCTTTTTACGGCCGAATCTATCTCTTTTACGGTCACCAGTAACTCTTCAAGGTCTTTAAGCGCCAGAGAATTAGGCCCGTCGCATAAGGCGCATCTGGGGTCCTCGTGGACCTCGAGGAATAAGCCGTCGCATCCCGCGGCAACCGCCGCGCGCGCCAGGACCGGGATGAACCTGCCCTCGCCGCCCGACGCCTTGCCCATCCCGCCGGGCAATTGGACCGAATGCGTGGCGTCGTATACGACCGGATAACCCAGCCCGGCCAGGATCGGCAGCGCCCTCATGTCGCTTATGAGATTATTGTATCCGAAACTGACGCCCCTCTCGGTAATTATTATGGACCTGTTCCCGGCCGATTCGACTTTTTCTATCGCAAATCCTACGTCCCACGGCGCCATGAACTGGCCCTTTTTTATATTTATCGTTTTTTTAGTCTTGGCTGCCGCGATTATGAAATCGGTCTGGCGGGAAAGGAACGCCGGTATCTGGATGACATCGAGGACCCGCGCCGCGGCGTCGAGTTCCTCCTTGCAATGGACATCGCTCAGCATAGGAAGGCCGGTCTCCTCCTTTACCCTTTTAAGGATCCGTATCCCCTTTTTAATCCCCGGGCCGCGGTACGACCTCATCGACGTCCTGTTCGCCTTATCGTAGCTCGACTTATAGATGTACGGGATATCTAGGCGCTCCGCTATCGCTTTTATCGCCTTCGCGTGGCGCACAGCCGATCGTTCGCTCTCGATGACGCAAGGGCCCGCTATTAAAACGAGCGGCCCCCTGCCGCCTATCCTTATCCTGCCTGCCGATACGGTCTTTGTCATTGGCTATTGTCCCTTTTTGATCCGGACTCTATCGAGGCCCGTACAAATTCCCTGAAGAGCGGCTGGCAATTATCCGGCTTCGATTTGAACTCAGGGTGGAACTGGCATCCTATGAACCACGGGTGCCCCTGTAACTCGATGATCTCCACAAGCCTTGCCTTAGGGAAGACGCCGGTCACTATAAGCCCGCATTTCGCCATCGCGTCCTGGTATTTGTTGTTGAATTCATACCTGTGGCGGTGCCTTTCGTATACAAGAGGCTTTTTATACGCCTCGTAGGTCTTCGTGTTCTTCCTGATCCTGCAGGGGAATTTCCCGAGCCGCATCGTCCCGCCCATCTGCGTAACTTTCCGCTGCTCCTCCAGGAGGCTTATCGCCGGATGCGGGGTATTCTTGTCGAACTCGGTGGAGTTTGCCCTATCGAGTCCGCAAACGTTTCTCGCAAACTCGATAGTGGCGCACTGCATCCCGAGGCATATCCCGAAGAACGGGATCTTATTCTCGCGCGCGAACTTCACCGCCCTGATCTTCCCCTCTACCCCCCTCGTCCCGAACCCCCCGGGGACGAGTATGCCGTCCACGGCGCTGAGCAGTTTCTCGGCGCCGTATCTCTCAAGGCTCTCGGACTCGACCCTTTTTATATCTACGCGCGCGTTATTGGCGATACCGCCGTGGCGCAGCGCCTCGTAGATAGATTTGTACGCGTCCTGAAGTTCAATATATTTCCCCACCACCGCGATCGTGGTATTTTTCGACGGGTTGAGCGCGGGCTTGATGACCTTCTCGACCCAGTCCTTCAACCCCTTGTCGCGGCCATGCAGGCAGAGCATCTTCACGATCGTCTTGTCGAGACCCTGCTCCTTGAACATCAGCGGGACTTCGTATATATCCCTGACGTCCTTCGCCTCGAAGACTGCGTCCTCATCGACGTTGCAGAATAGCGCGATTTTTTCTTTTAATTTCCTGGAGAGGGATTTTTCCGTCCTGCAAAGGAGTATGTCGGCCTGGATCCCTATCTCGCGTAATTTCTGGACCGAATGCTGGGTGGGTTTCGTCTTGAGTTCGCCGGCGGCCTTGATATAAGGCACGAGGGTAAGGTGTATGTTCAGGACACTGCCGCGGCCCTTCTCGAGCCTGAGCTGCCTTATCGCCTCGAGGAAAGGCAGCGACTCGATATCTCCGACCGTACCGCCTATCTCGCATAACACGACATCTACGCCCTTGCCCCTGCCGACCCTTTTTATCGAATCCTTTATCTCGTTGGTTATGTGCGGGACAACCTGGACTGTCCCGCCGAGATAATCGCCGCGCCGCTCTTTTGTGATGACCGAATTATAGATCTTGCCGGTAGTGACATTGCTGTCTTTTCCGGTGACCACGGAAGTGAACCTCTCGTAATGCCCCAGGTCTAGGTCGGTCTCGGCGCCGTCATCGGTCACGTAGACCTCGCCGTGCTGGAAAGGGTTCATGGTACCGGGATCGACATTTATGTAAGGGTCTAGCTTCATCATCGTTATCTTTAACCCTTTCGTCTCAAGAAGTTTCCCTATCGAGGCGGAAGCAATGCCTTTACCCAGGCTGGAAACGACTCCTCCGGTTATGAATATGTATTTTGTCATTTACTCCTCGATATTAATACTTCTTTAGCGCGATCGAGGTCTTCAGGCGTGTCGATGCCGATGGTATCGAACTGCGTCTCGGCGACTTTTATCTTGTAGCCGTTCTCGAGGACGCGCAACTGCTCCAGCCCCTCTATGTTCTCCAGGGCCGAAACAGGGAGGGTAGTGAACGTGAAAAGAAATTCTTTTTTGAAACCGTAAAGCCCGATGTGCTTGTAAAAGACGACGCCGTCGTGGAAACGCGGGAACGGGATCGGCGAACGCGAAAAATACATCGCGTAGCCGTTCTTATCGGTGACCACTTTTACCACGTTGGGATTCCTGAGGTCCTCGGGATCGGTTATCTTCTTCTTAAGCGTCGTCATCGAAATGCCCTTGTCCTCGAGGAGCGGCCTGACGATATCGTCTATCATCGACGGATGCAGGAGCGGCTCGTCGGCCTGGATGTTCACGACGACTTTGGTATCGATCGGGTTGACGACCTCCCTTAACCTGTCTGTCCCTGTCTTATGCTCCTTCGAGGTAAGCACTACTTTTCCCCCGAAACGCTCCACCTCTTCTTTTACCTTTTCGTCGTCGGTCGCCACTATCAGGTCATTGAGGGTTGAAGCCCTCCTCGCGTTCTCCCAGACATGCTGGATCACGGGTTTGCCCATGAGGTCGGCGAGGACCTTGCCCTCAAACCTCGTTGCGCCGTATCTTGCCGGTATTATCCCGATAGCGTCCATTACTTAAGCCTGCCAATGGTGGTCTTTTATGCGCGCCTTCAATTCCGCCTGCGATGTCGTCGCGACGCCGACCTTGCCTACTACTATCCCTCCGGCGAAATTGGAAATATGCGCGGCCTCTATCATCTTCGCCCCGGCGCATAAGGCCGCAGCGAAGACCGCGATCACCGTATCCCCGGCGCCTGATACATCAAATACCTCCTGCGCGACTGTCGGGATATGCGTTATCCTGCCTCCGCGCTCGAAGAGCCTCATGCCCTGCTCGCCCAATGTGATCAGCGCAGCCTGCAGTTTTAACCTCTGAAGGAGGGACCGGCCCAGCCTGTTCAATGACGCGTCATCCGACGCCTTTATGCCACCCATCGCCTCCGCCTCTTTGCGGTTGGGAGTTATGACGGTCACCCCTTTATAATATGAAATATGCTCTTCCTTCGGGTCGACGGCTATCACTTTCCCGCGTTTCTTCGCGAGCGGGATCACCTCTTTCAGGACGGCCGGGGTTATGACCCCCTTGCCGTAATCCTCTATTATTATGCCGTCAACCTCTTTTATCTTTTCCTTTATGTAATCCGCGAGCTCCTTATGGACCGGCCCGCTCAAATGGCTTGAATTCTCCCGGTCTATCCTCACAACCTGCTGGTGGCGCGCGACAACCCTCGTCTTCAATGTCGTGGGCCTCTCCGGATCCGAGACGATGCCCTCGAGGTTTACGCCCTTCCTCTTCAGGATGGTCTCGAGCTGCCTGCCATGCTCGTCCTTACCGATCACCCCGGTGAGATACGCTTTGGCCCCTATCGCGCTGATATTGTTCGCCACGTTAGCCGCGCCGCCCGGCATAAGCGACTCGCGCTCGACCAGGACGACAGGCACCGGCGCCTCGGGCGAGATCCTCGATGAATCGCCCCAGATGAACTCGTCGAGTATCAGGTCGCCGACGACCAGTATCTTCACGCCGTTAAATTTCGATATCGTATGCTCTATTTTCGAGAGGTCGTCATGTTTTAACATATCAGCGCCTTTTCTTTTTTTTGAGGACGGATACGTAATCTTTTATCCCCTTTTCGAGGCTGTATTGGGGGATGAATTTAAGCTCGGCCCTGCTCCAGGACATATCCGCGTGCGTCCTGTCCTGGTAAAAACCGTAGGGGTTGTCGAAATACTCCGGCCGCAGGTCTTTTTTCATCGCCTTATTCAGGACTTCTATCACTTTATTGAAAGTATTCGGCGCGCCCGTCCCGGCGTTGAATACGCCGCTCTTATCGTATTTTAAGGCTTTCAAATTCGCGCCGACCACGTCTTTGACATATATGAAATCACGGTACTGCTCGCCCCACTTGAATATCCTCGGGTTCTTCCCGGCCGCCATCTGCAGGTAGAGCTGGTATATCATGCTCGCCGCCTTTTTCTTGTGCGTCTCTCCCGGGCCGTATACGTTGAAATAGCGCAGGCCGATGACCGAGAAATCCGGGTTTTCTTTCACGAAGGCCTTCGCGGCCTGTTCCATCCTGACTTTGCTGTCGCCGTATATGTTCGCCGGCGCAGGCCTGTCGGTCTCCTTCATCGGGACTTTGCCTTTCCCGTAAGTCGCGGCGCTCGAAGCATAGACTATCTTTTTGCAGCCTATGGATTTCGCGTATATGAGGAGGCGCTTGAAGGCGTCGACGTTAACCGAGAACATCAGGTTCCTGTCGGTCACGGTAGTGTCGGTTATCGCGGCCTCATGGAATATGGCGTCGCATTCTTTGAGGAATTTCGGGTAATTCGCGTTGCGGATGTCGGCGTGCATGAAATCGCCCTTGTAGCGGGCGAGGTTCTCCCTCTTCCCCTCCGAAAGGTCGTCCAAGGCGATGACTTTGCCGTGTTTCTGGAGCTCTATTGCGAGGTTGGAGCCGATCAATCCGGCGGCTCCGGTAACCAGGAATTTCATTATTGATAACCCCTTGTTCTTACAAAGTTTACCACCAACCCGCCGGTATGTCAATTCATATCCGCCGGCGGAAGTATTTAGGTCTTTGTGAGGAGGCTTTCGGCGGCGGAGAAGACTTCCTCGACTGTGATGGCGTCGAGGCATTTGAAGCTGAGTTTGCAGTTGTGCGCGAGGCACTCCTCGCATCCGACATCCTTATGGATGACGATGTCGTCCGGTCCGACCGGGCCCCACCTCTGCGGCGAGAGGCCGGGGTCGAGGCGGCCGAAGATCGAGACCACGGGCGTGCCTACGGCAACAGCTATATGGACCGGCCCGGAATCGTTGGAGATAAGGAGCTTGCACTTTTTGAGCAGCGCGGCTACTTCGCCGAGCGAATGCTCTTCGGACAGGACCAGGGGCTTTTGGAGCATCCCTGTTTCGACCTCCTTTACGGTGTTGACATCCGACGGCCCTCCGATTATCACTATCTTAACGTTGTGCTTGTCGATAAGCTCGTCGGCCACGCGCCCGAACCTGTATGCCGCCCAGCGTTTCGACCGGCAGCTCGCGCCCGGATGCACCGCGACGATGGTATCCTTTACGCCTAGGTCGTTTAACGCCATAAACCTGTCGATAACCCTTTCATATTCCGGCTTCACCGGCATATACAGCGTCCTGTCTTTCGCGGCTATGCCGATCGCGCGCAGGACATCAAAATTATAATCTATCTCGTGCTTCTCGCCCAGGTGCTTCGTGTCCTTAAGCCGCTTCGTCAGTAAAAAACCCCACCTCTTGTCATAACCGGCGCGTTCCGGTATACCCGCCAGGAAAGGTATGAGGTTCGACCTTACGGTCGGGTGCAGGATTATCGCGAGGTCAAAGCCTTTTCTCCTCAACTCAAGTATGAACTTGAGGCTGCCGAAGAACCCTTTATGCTTATTATCCTTGTCGTAGAGTATGACCTCGTCCAGGTGCGGGTTCCCGTCAACGATATCCTCCACATACGGCCGCGCCATGAACGCTATATGGGCGTTGGGATACGCTTCCCTGACGGCCTTTATCGACGGGGTAGAAAGGAGCACGTCGCCTATCCTGTCCGTCCTGATGATGAGTATCCTGTATTTTCTTTTATTTGCGTTCATCGAGTATCTTCTTCGCCGCGTCAAAGACTTCGTCGGCGCTCACCGCCTTCATGCATTCGAGGTTATACCTGCACAATGCCGTCTCGCACGGCGAACAATGGAGCTCCTTAAATACCGCGGTCCCGGCCCCTGCCCTCGGGCCGTACTTCGCGGGATCTGTCGGCCCGAATATCGCGACCGCCGGCGTCCCGATCGAACCGGCTATATGCAGCGGCGCACTGTCGTTGGTCACCAGGAGAGAGGACCGTTTTATGATGCACACCAGCTCGCGCAGGTCCGTCATCCCGGCTACCGATACCGCGTAATTCCTCATCTTTGCCAGTATCCTTTCGCAGATCTCTTTGTCGGAATCGTCGCCAACGAAGATTATCTTTACCTTGAAGGCGTCGATGAGCATATCGCAGGCCCCCGCAAACCCGCCTTCCCTCCATCTCTTTATATGGCTCTTCGCGCCCGGGCTCACGCATATATATTTATCGTCGCTGAGTATCCCTTTTGCGGTCAACAGCTTAGAAGCCCTTTCGGAGTCGTCCCTGCCTATCCATACGGGATACGGACCGCCGGCAGCCGTGATACCGAATTCCCTGATCTTCGCCAGATGCTCGTCTATCTTATGGCATACTTCCCCTGCCCGGCCCTTCATATGTTTATTGCAAAACCGGGCGCCCACGAAAAAACCGAACAGGCTGCTGCGCAGGTCGATAAGAAGGTCGTACCTGTTGCGCCTGAGACGGACCAGAAGCCTTATCTTGGAAACCGGCGGCTCGGAGTTATGGTAGACATACATCTTCCCTATGCGCGGATCGCCCTCGAATAACTCCGCGGCGCGGGGCCCTGCCACAACATCTATCGCCGCGTCCTTGAAATTTTCCCGCAGCGCGCCGATGACCGGGAACGTCAGGACGACGTCGCCGATATTGCTTAACGTCACGACGAGTATCTTCTTTATGTTTTCCATTTGAGGAGCTTTTCCGCCTCGAGCATAACATCTTCCACGGTAACGGCCTTCATACAAAGAGCCTCTTCGCACCTCAGGTCATAGCAGGGTATCTTGCAACCGGGCTTTCCCGAATCCTTCTGGATGACCCCATATATCCCCTCCCCGTACGGCCCGGTGATCTTGGGGTCGGTGGGTCCGAATATCGCTATCGTCCTGGCGCCCTGGCTCACCGCTATATGCATAGGGCCCGAATCATTGGAGATAACAAGGGAAGCGCGTTTCATTATCGCGGCCAGCTGCCTTATAGTAGTCTCGCCGGCGGCGATGACGGGCTTATGCTTCATTATGCCGGATATCTTATTAGCCAACTCAACGTCCTTTTGCGCCCCGGTAATGATAATGGGGACCTTATATTTTTCGTTTAACCTGTCGCCCAGTCCGGCGAAATCCACGGCCGGCCAGCGCTTGGGGTCCCAGTTCCCGCCGGGGTTCAATATGATGAACCTGTCGCCCTCGCCTATGCCGTGCGACTTCAAGAACTCGCCGGCAAAGGCTTCGTCTTCCTTGCCGGTGAATAATTCCATGCTCTTCCCGTCGTCTTCACCCGTTATGACCTTTACGATATTAAGGAACTGCTCGACCTTATGGATATCTGACGGCTGGGGCTTTATCTTCTTCGTAAGGAGAAAACCCCTTTTCGGGTTGTCTATGCCTACTCGCTCCCTGATCCCGGAGAGCGCGACCATGAGCGTCCGCGTAAGCGACCTGTGGAAGAGAAAGACGCAGTCGAAACGGCGCGCCCTTAACTCCGAGATAAGCTTGAGCTTGCCGATCAGCCCTTTATTCCTGCCCTTCTCGTCGTATATTATCAGTTCGTTCAAGTGCGGGTTTAGTTCGAGGATCTCTTCGCACCGGGGCACGACCATGCACGCTATGTGGGCCCCGGGAAAATGCTTCCTGAGCGCCCTGATGGCCGGCGTCGAGAAGAGGACGTCCCCTATCCAGTTCACATTGACTATCAGTATTTTGTCGATTTTTTCTTTTTCCATCTGTGCGCCTTAAACCACATGTAATATCCCGATGTCTTTAACCTAAAATCCAACGAGCTGAACGGGCCGGAAGCGATCTTTACGCGTTTCAACCGGTAGGCGTCCAAAGCTATAGAGTTGTCACGCGGCATGGTCACGAAACCCGCCTTGTATCCCGCGTCCCTGAGTATGTCCCTCGTATAATCGTTAAACCCGCCGTAAGGGAAACAAAAGGTATAGACAGGTTTCCCTGTGATGGCCTCTATCGCCTTCTTGGATTCGACGGCCTCCCTCTCGAAACCCTCTTTCGTGCTCCCTTCGATAAACGGATGCGTGACCGAATGGCTCTCAATATCGATGCCCGCGTCAGACATCTCTTTCATCTGCGCGGCATTAACGAAATCCGGCTTCCCTATAGAACCGGAGATGACGAAGATGGTAGCCGGGATCTTATATTCCTTGAATACAGGAAAAGCGTTCAAGTAATTGTCCAGGTAGCCGTCATCGAAGGTCACCGCAACGATATTGCGCGGGATCTTTTTCCCGCTATTTATCATATCGGCGAGCTGGGCGGACGAAACGATGTCATATTTCCTGTCCCTGAGGTATTTCATCTGGGCGCGGAACTCTTTTACCGGGACGCTCAATTTAAGTTTAAAGCCATGGTCGTCGACCGAGTGGTACATGAGTATGGGCGGGTAATAACACTTCTCGAGAAAACTTCGCCCGCAAAAATAGAGGGTTACGGCCGCGGCCAAAACAAGGGCTAATATTATTTTTTTCGGATTACTTAGAGCCATCTATCACCTCTCTGTATACTTTTTCCACCTGCCGGGCCATCTTATCCGCCGAAAAATGCGTCTCCGCGTATTTTTTCGCGGCGGCGCTTATCTTTACGGCGAATTCCCGGTCGGTCAAGACCTTCTTTATCGCTTTTCTAAGGTCCCGGCTGTCCAGCGGGTCTACCAGGATCCCTATCCCCGCATCTTTGTTCATCTCCTTGAAATCGCCTACGTTGGATGAAACAACGGGAACGCCCATCAGCATAGCTTCGACGATGGTCAAGCCGAACCCTTCGCTTGTGCTCGGCCTCGCGAACACATCCATCACGGAAAGGAGATCGTGGGTATCCAGGGTGTTCCCCACGAAACGCACATTCCCTTCGATGCCGAGCTCCGAAACCCTGGCCTTGATCTTATCCTCGATCCTTCCGCCGCCTACTATCAACAGTTGCGCATCCCGGATATCATCGAGCAGGCCCTTGAAGGCGTCGAGGAGGATCAAATGGCCTTTCTCTTCCGAAAGCCTCGCTATTATACCGACAACAAGGCCTTCTTTCAATCCATATCTCTTCCTTATCTCCAGCTTTTCCTGCGCTGTATATACGTGCTCGAACCTTGAAAGATCCAACCCGTTATGTATCAGCCGGATCTTCTTCTCGTCCCTGTTGAAATCATTTTTCAGGTGGTCGACGACCGACATGCTTATGGCTATCGTCTTCTCTCCCCAGCACGGCAGGAGCTTCCTGAAAAAATGAGGCTTGTAGAAACCGTGCCACGTGGCTACATAAGGGACCTTGGTCGCACCGGAGAGCATGCACGCGGCGAACTGTGCTACCCTGGTCTGCGCGTGTATGATCTCAATTTTCTCCTCCTTGACCAATTCCCGCAATTTAAAAACAGTCGCGGTTATCTTCGGGCTGGCGATCGATTTGGTCCCTAAAGGGATTTTCACCGCCTTTATCTCCGGCAAGAGCTGTTTCCCTAGTTCCCCTCCTGCCGAAGCCACGAAGACCGAATGCCCCATCTGTTGCAGGGCATTAGCCAGGGTAACAGTGTACCTCTCGATACCTCCTACATGCAGGTTGCTTGTTAAAAGTAGTATCCTCATTTCGGCAATATCACCCCGTCTATCGCTTTTAAGACGTCTTCCACGGTGATTTCCCTCATGCATCTTATATCCGAACAGACCGGCTTATAGCACGGCGAACATTTCAGGTCCCTCATTACTACCGCGCAATTTTCCGAAGGAGGCAGGTGGCGGTCCGGGTCCGTTGGGCCGAAGAGCGCGACAAATGGCACGGCCATCGCCGCGGCAATATGCATCGGCGCGCTGTCGCTTGTCACGAGGCATTTAAACCTTTTCATCAGCGCCGCGAGTTCGGGAAGAGATGTCTTCCCGACCAGGTTTATCGGCTTGGACCTCGCCAGGGACAATATCTCGGCGCTCGCGTTCGCATCGGTTTCCGACCTGCCGCCAATAAGGACAGTTCTTATCTCGCGCTCGCCTAACAGGTCGCAAAGCCTCGCGAAATTCTCGGAGGGCCATTTTTTTGTGGCCCAGCGCGGGCTCGCGGACGGATTTATCCCGACTATCGTCTGGTTCTCTCCTACCCACTCCGCCTCAAGCATCCTTTTTATATTTTCCGTATCCGGGGCCGAGGGCCAGAGTTCAAGTTTCTTCGACGCGCCCTCTATGCCCATCATCGACAGGACCCCGAACTGGTGGTCCACCGGCGGGAGCGGCCCTTTGGCATCCCTTATGGTCCTGTTAAGCAGGAACCAGTATTTACCTTTCCTGTAGCCGTACCTGCGCGGGGCCGCGCTGAGGAAAGCGAACAGGTGGCTCTTGGAACTATTCTGGAGGTCGACCACTTCTTCAAATCCGTACCTCCTTACCTCGGCCGCCAATTCAAAAAACCTGAGCCATCCCTTATCCCTGCCTTCCCTGTCATATATTATCATCTCGTCTATATAAGGGCATCCTTTAAGCGCCTGGCTCTCGACCCTGCCTATCAGCAGGGCTATATACGCCTTCGGATATTTCTGGCGGATCGCGCGGATCGAAGGCGTAGCGAGGACGCAGTCGCCGACAGCGCTTATTTTCATTATAAGTATCCTCTTTACCCCCAGCGCCTCCTCGTATACCCTCAGCGTCTCGGTCACCAGCCTGTCAAGGTTGAACTTCTCCTCGACGTCTTTCCTGGCGCGCTGCGTGACCTCCCTGGCGAATTTCCGGTCCTTGAGCAGTCTCACAATCGCCTCTGCCATAGGCTGCGGGTCTTCCGGCGGTACGATAAGCCCGTTCTCGCCGTCCCTCATTATCTCCATAACGCCGCCTACGCCGGTCGCCACGACCGGCACGCCTGAGGCGAACGCCTCTATTATCACCATCCCGAACCCCTCCGGCACTACGCTCGCCATGACGAGGAGGTCGAGCCTCGCGAGTATATCCGGGATATCGCTCCTCGCGCCGAGGAATTCGACATACCTGGAAAGCCCGAGCCTGTTCACCAGGCTCTCGAGCTCCTGCTTATATCTCTCCTTCTCCGGCGGGGCATCTCCCACGATGACGACCTTAATGCGGGGGACGTACCTCACAACTTTAGATACCGCCCGTATGAAATATTTATGGCCTTTTATCGGCGAGAGCCTGCCTATTATCCCTATCGTATATTCATGTTTTACCGATTCGTCCGGCTCCCTGTATTTGAATTTTTCCACGTCCACGCCCCTGTAGACCAGCCTTATCCTGCGGAACGGGACCTTGAAATTATCCATCATGTGCTTGGCTACCACCTGGCTCACCGCGATGACGAGCTTGCCCCATCCCATTACCTTGCTGAAACTTAAAAATTTCTTCGAGTAATGGGCGTGGCAGGTGGTGATGAACGCAACGCCAGCGCCCCGCGCGGCATAATAGCCTATTATGGCCGGGACCCTGCTCTCCGCGTTGAGGACATCCGCCTTCTCCTGCCTCAATATCCTATTGACCGCGGGTATCATCCTGAGGACGGTAAGCGGGTTCTTGCTGTGGACGGGAAGGCTGTAATGTTTTATCCCGTTCGCCTCAAGGCGCTTTACCATCTCCCCGCCGTTGGATATGACGGTTATATTATGGCCGAGCTTGACCATCCTAAGGCAGAAATTGATCACCCCCATCTCAACTCCGCCCGAATTCAACCTCGGTACTATATGGATTATCTTCATAGTATCTTATCGAGCCCCGCCCGGATAGCCCCCATGTCCCCGCTTAATATATCGGCCTGCTTGTGGTTTATCAGGTGTTTGATATCGCCGCTTATATCCGCCGGGGCCGACACCGCGAGCAGTCCCTCCTTTTCCAGGTTGCGTACGGAAACTTCCTGTTTCGTCCCCGAAAATTTATTTATTTTTTGCGGCATGAATACCGCTACGGGTTTCCCGGAACTCACGGCTTCGGTCACCATCGCGACCGACTCGCCGGAAACGACGATCACATCCGACAGCGCGAGGATCCCTTCCACCGCCCCTTCGAAATTATTATCGTTCGCGATCAGTAGGAGCTTGACCCTTTCCGATTTGCCGTAACGTTCCTTCAGCGCGAATTCGACCGCCCTCGGAGTCCTCCTCGAGGTCGTGATGAGCACGTCGGCTTCGATATCTCCGGCTGCCTCCATGACCCGGTCTACCACCTCCACCGCCAATTCTTTCTCGAACGCGTAAGACTTGGAATCTCCGCCCAGCAGCACGCCGATGACCCTGCCCCTGTTCACGACGGCATGTCTTTTCAGTTTCTCGCCGTATTCGCGCAGGGAATTTTTATCAAGGTCGGTCACCGCCCCCTTGGTGAAGACGGCATTACCGTAATCCCCGGCTTTGTCGTGGACCGGGATAACGCTGAGGCTAAAATCCTTTATGTTGTACATATTCGGCTTCATGATGACCACGGCCTTTGAGCCGAGCTCTCTCTTGAAAGCGAGGTTAACGCCGGCGAGCGATGCGCCGCATGATACCACATAATCGGCATAGGCGGCCCTCAGGTTGGCATAAACTTCTTCCGGGAAACAGAACGAGAGGCTGTGAAGGCCCATGCCAAGGAGTGAACCTATGTCGAAGACCGTCCTCGCGAGACCGCTCCTGAATTTTACCTCAAGCGTCTCTATCGCCGTATCTTCCGCGGAAAAACCTCTTTCCATGCGGGCTTTCCTGATCTTATTGGCGAGGGCGCGGGATTGCTTGAGATGACCCGCCCTTCCGTCGCTTAACACGAGGACATACCTGGCCGGGGTTGATTTCCAGCGCTTGTGCAGCCATAGCCATTGCCCGGGGTATTTCTCAATATAGCCCGCGAGCTTATTCGCGAACCTCTGGAGTATTTCGTGTATATCCTTCTTTATATCTTCCGACTGGAGGACAGAGATATCATCCTCGATCATTACCGTATGATACGGGCCTTTTTGCCGTATTATGACGACCGGGAAGATCGAGGCTCCGGTCCTCAGGGAAAAATTAGCCGCTCCCTTAGGCGTGGATGCGGGCCGCCCGAGAAAATCCACGAATTCCCCGCGTTTTCCGCCGTCCTGGTCGGACAATATCCCGACCGTTTCCTTTCTCCTCAAGGCGTCTGTTATCTCTTCTATTGCGTCGTCCTTGAATATGACGTTCGCGCCTTTCGAACCGCGCATCTTATTCAGGTAATCGTTGAGCCTCTTAAGTTTTTGGAAACGGACAAGGACGTTCATCTTGAATCCGAAGGTAGAACCCGTCAAGGAACACAGTTCCCAGTTGCCGAAATGGGCGGTAAGGAAGATGACGCCCCTGTCCTCCTCCTTTGCCGCGCTCCTTACCTTATCGAGGCCTTCCACTCTGATGTATTTGCTAACGTAATCCTCATCGAACTGCGGGAACTTCAGGAGTTCTATATAGGACTGCGCGAGGTTCTGGTATATTTCTTTTATTATGCGGTTCGCCTGCGAAGGCGTATATCTGCCCCTGAACGCGGCGCGCAGGTTGGCGTAAGCTACGGTCTTGCGCCTGCCCATCGTATAATATATGAGGCTCCCGAACCGCCTTGCTATCCAGAGTGAAAGCTTAAGCGGAAGCAGGCGGAATACGAACGCCTCAAGCCTTACGAATAAATATAGGATCCAGTCCGCCAAAAAAGTGCTCCTCATCATTTATTTTTATTTCCACCGCCAGAGCCAGCATCTTCACGCCCAAACCGGGATCCGCCGCGCCGGCCTGTTTTATACGCGGCAGGTCTTTCTCGGTCGTTACTATCGTATCTATTCCCTTGCCCTTGCACTCCGCGGCGATCCTGCCGATCTCGCGCGAAGAAAAGATATGGTGGTCCATGAAAAAATACGCCGCGGCAATATTCGCCCCGAGCGAGACCACGCTATCCTCAAAAGAAGCAGGGTCGCCTATCGCGCATAAGAGCGCGACCGACTTGTTATTCAGGCAATCGATCGGGGCCTCAGCGTCCCCCATCGCGTCATAAAGGCGCCGCGGCTCGTATGAGGCGTTAAATATCGCCGCATCGGGGTTGACATCCCTTATTCTGTCTTTCAATATCTCCGCCCTGCCCTGGCTTGCCTCTTCCGGGAGGACCTTGGTCACTACGATGATATGGGCCCTCTTAAGCGCCGAGACCGGCTCCCTGAGTATGCCCCTCGGGATCAATTTCCCGTTGCCGAAAGGGTTGTCCGAACTGACCGCGACCACATCGACGTCCCTCTTGAGCCTCAGGTGCTGGAAACCATCGTCAAGCAAAATAATATCCGGCGCGTATTTCTCCTCGGCCTCTTTTGCGGACGCTATCCTGTCGCGCCCCACGAGGACCGGGACGCCGTCAAGCGAGCTCTTGAAGACCTCGGCTTCGTCGGCCATGCCCGTATCCCTGTCCTTCATGTAACCTCGCGTCAGTATCACGACCTTCTTCCCTTTTTCCCTGAATCTACGCGCGATCTCCATGGTCAAAGGGGTCTTGCCTGTCCCGCCCAGCGTTATATTCCCGACGCTTATTACCCTGCATTTGGGACGATAAGACCTGACGATCCTCCTCTTCAAAAGGAGCCTCGTGACCGCTAAAACAGAGGCGTAGTCAAATGACAGCACGTAAAGGAGCAGCTTAAGCGTCGCGGCTGCGGGGCCTTGCGCCTCATCGGTCATCAACGAATAAAAATACCGCCTGATCTTCTCGCTCATATCCTTCCAAGAAACGGTTTGATAAGATCGAAATCTTTTTTAGCGGCGCCGGCCTTAGACTCCAGCGTCCGCCTCGCGTTCTCGCCCATCTTGCGCCTCTCGGCATCATTCTCTAGCAGGACGCGCAGCGAGGCGACTAGCTCAGCTTCGTCACCGACCTTCACTGCCCCTCTCGCCGAGATGAGGTCGTTCGTTATCTCCTCAAAATTATGCGTATACGGGCCGAATAGCACTACTTTCGAATGGCACGCGGCCTCGAGGGGGTTCTGCCCGCCTTTATTTATCAGGCTCCCTCCGATGAAGACGATATCGGCGGCGGCGTAGAGATGGGCGAGCCTGCCCATCACATCCAATATCAATACCTCTCCGTTTCCCGGCGCCCCTGCCCCCGGGCTCGAGATGAGCCGCGGCGTAAATCCGGCCCCCCTGACAAGGCCGGCCACGCTGCCGGTCCTATCCGTATGCCTCGGCGCGATGAGCAGCCTCAACTCGGGAAATTCCTCCGCCAGCTCCTTATAACAGTGCAATATCTTCTCTTCTTCGCCGGGGTTGGTCGAGCCCGCGATCAATAATTTCTCTCCGCCTTCCAAACCCAGATTTTTCCTTAAAACATCCGGGGCGTCGCCCGCGCGCCTCATCAAAGCCGCGTCATATTTCAGGTTCCCGGTTGCCTTGACGTTCTCTACGGGCGCGCCAAGGGAGATGATCCTGTCGGCGTCGGCCTGGAACTGCATAAGGTAAAGGTCTATTTTTTGCAGCACACCCTTAAGCAGCGGCCTTACCATGCCGTAGTTCCTGAACGAGTTGGGTGAGACCCTGCCATTGAATATCACTATTTTTGCGCCGTTCTTTTTCAAAGAGGTTATCAGGTTCGGCCATATCTCGGTCTCGGCGATGAGAACAAGCCCGGGCCTTATCAGTTTCACGACACTGTCCGTTATACAGCTCATGTCGAGCGGCAGGTATATTATCGCGGCAGCGTCTTTGAACCTTTCGCGGGCTATTTTATTGCCGGTAGCGGTGACCGTCGAGACGATTATCTTACTGCCCGGGAGGATCCTTCTCAACTCCTCATAAAGCGGGACGCTCGCCATCACCTCGCCCACCGAAACGGCGTGCAGCCATACAGCCCCTGAGCCTTTTATCCTTGAAAGTGTTTCGTTGTCAAAGATCCCGAGCCGCTGGCGGCTGAAACTCCGCCATTTGCCTGAGAGCAAAAAATACGGGAGATAAAAGACGGAAAATATTATAAAAAACAGGTCGTAGAGCATCTCTTTTGGGTTTTAAGCCCGCGGGTGCGCCTTCGTATACGCGGACTTGAGCCTTTCGGTAGTTATATGGGTATAGATCTGGGTCGTCGAGAGGTTGGCGTGGCCAAGAAGCTCCTGCACGCTCCTCAAGTCGGCGCCGTGGTCGAGCATATGCGTAGCGAACGAATGGCGCAGGGTGTGCGGCGATATCTTTTGTTGTATGCTCGCCTTCGTTATATATTTATTTATTATCCTTCTTATCGACCTGTCGGTGAGCCTGCCGCCGTTCTTGTTGAAGAAGAGCGCCTTGTCCCGCACTTCCATGGAAGCGCGGGGCTTCGTATCCTTCGTGACCGGCCGCCTCGCCTTCAGATAATCCCTTATCGCCTGGAGCGCCCTCTCGCCTATCGGCACGATCCTCTCTTTTTTGCCCTTGCCGAACACTTTTATGATCCCGCCTATCTGGTCGATGTGGTCCATATTCAGGCCGACGAGCTCGCTCACCCTTATCCCGGTCGAATAGAGCGTCTCGAGTATCGCCCTGTCCCTGAGCCCCACCTCGCCCTCCCTGTCGGGCGATTCCAGGAGCAGGACTATCTCTTTTTCGTCCAGGAACTTCGGGAGGTGCTTGTCCCGCTTAGGCGTCGAAAGCGACGACGCCGGGTTGTTCTTTATTATCCCTTCCCTGAAGAGGAACTTGAAAAAAGACCTTATCGAGGCGATCTTGCGCGCGATAGAAACCTTCGACAGGTTCTGTTCCTTGACATGCGCCAGGTACCTGCGCAGCGAAACGTAATCGACCTTTTCTATCGGCTCTTCCTTAAGGAATTCACTCAATGATTTGAGGTCGACCGAATAGTTTATGAGGGTATGCTTCGAGGCGTTCCTCTCGATCTCAAGATATCTTATAAATTTCTCTACATATCTGTCTATCAAGGCTGCGGCTCCTGGGGCGGCTTCTCCCTGTCTGAGGACAGGGACTGCGCCCCTTCCTCTGATTGCTGGGGCTTGGGTTTATCCCCTGCGGGGGACTGCACCTCGCCTTCTTGCGAAGGCTTCGGCTTGTTCTCTACGTGGCGGCAGGTGGGGAAACGGGAACAGCCATAGAACGCGCCGCGGCGCGACCTGCGCTCTACGAGCTCGCCGTCGCATCCCGGCTCCGGGCACTTTATACCGGTCGTGACCAAAGGTTTGGCGTTCTTGCATTCTGGAAATCCTGAACAGCTCTTGAACCTGCCGCGCCTGCCCCACTTTATTATCATCTTCCGTCCGCACTTCTCGCAGACCTCATCGAGCTCCTCGACGTCTTTCTTGACGTCTTTCATCTCGACCTGGGCCTTTGAGAGCCACCGCGAAAAAGGCCCGTAGAAATCCTTGAGGGCTTGCGCCCACTCGACTTTGCCTTCTTCTATCTCATCGAGCTCTTCTTCCATCTTGGCGGTGAATTCCTCGTCAATAATGACCGGGAAGCTTTGGGTGAGAAGGTCATTGACGACCGTGCCCAATTCCGTAGGCCATAGCGCCGAGCCTTCTCGCCTGACGTAATTGCGGGCGACGACCGTCTCGATGGTGGGCGCGTAAGTGGAAGGGCGGCCGATGCCGTCTTCCTCGAGCGCTTTTACCAGCGAGGCGTCGGTAAATCTTGGCGGCGGTTTCGTGAAATGCCGGGTCGGGTCGAGTTTTATAAGGTCGACCGTATCGCCTATCGCGAGTTTCGGTATATATGCCTTCTTTTTGTCCTTCTCTTCCTCTTCATCGTCATACGCGGCCTTAAAGCCGGGGAATATTACAGTCGAGCCCGAAGCCCTGAACAGGCACTTTTCCGCCTCTATGTCTATGGATACGACAGACATGACCGCAGGCCTCATCTGGCTGGCGATGAATTTCGCCCATATCAATTTGTATAATTTATACTGGTCGGGCGTGAGATACTGCTTTATCGCGTCCGGCTCCCTGGCGGCCGAGGACGGCCGGATCGCCTCGTGGGCTTCTTGCGCGGCTTTTTTGGACTTATATACATTCGCTTCGGGAGGGAGATAATCCTTCCCGAACTTGTCTTTTATGTAGAACCTTGCTTCCTCTATCGCGGAGAACGCTACTTTTACCGAGTCGGTCCTCATGTAAGTGATGAGGCCAACGGTGCCCTCGGTCCCGATATCGAGGCCTTCGTAGAGTTGTTGGGCTATCTTCATCGTCTTCCCGGCCCTGTAATGCAGTTTATTGAAGGATTCCTGCTGCATCTTCGAGGTAGTGAAAGGGGCCTGAGGATTCAGCCTCTTCTCGGTTTCCTTTATATCCTTTACCGTATATTTCGCGCCTGAGAGCTCCGCAAGTATCTTATCCGAAGACGCTTTATCTTTAACCTCGGCCTTCGCGTCATTGATCTTATCCAGCTGCGCGAAAAAGGATTTCTTATCTTTTTTCTTCTTGAGTTCCGCTTCGAGTTCCCAATATTCAACCGCGACGAACGCCTGTATCTCGCGCTCGCGGTCGACGATGAGTTTCACCGCGACCGACTGGACCCTTCCCGCGCTCAATCCGCGCGTTATCTTCTTCCAGAGGAGCGGGCTTAAAGAGTAGCCGACTATCCTGTCGAGGACGCGACGGGCCTGCTGGGCATTTACCAGCTTGATATCTATCTCGGCGGGATTATCGAAAGCTTCGAGTATCGCCTTCTTCGTTATCTCGTGGAATACGACCCTCTTGACCTCTTTGTTCTTCCCGAGATACCCGGCCAGGTGCCAGCCTATCGCTTCGCCTTCGCGGTCAGGGTCGGTCGCGATATAAATGGTGTCTTTGTCCTTCGCTTCGGCCTTCAACTCGCTGAGCAATTTTTTCTTTTTAGCGATCACTTTATAGGTAGGCGTGAAATTATTCTCTATGTCAATGCCCATCTTTCGCATGGGCAGGTCGATGACGTGGCCCATGGATGAGCGGACGGTGTAACCTTTACCGAGGAATTTTTCTATCGTTTTGGCTTTTGCCGGCGACTCGACTATAACCAGGGCACCGCCCTTGCCGCCGCCTACAGGCAGGATTATCTCGACCTTGTCGCCTTCTTTAAGTTTCACGGAATCATATTTCGACCTGTCGAGTATATTGAGGTTCAATTCGACGGCCGCGTATTTCACGTCGGCCTTAAGGTCCGAGATGAGCCCGGCGACAGTAATGCCGTCATCGGCCTGGATATCTTTTCCGTTCACGCATATCTTTATCATCAACTTTTCCTTACGTACGATTTGCCGGGCAACTGCGCGATGATGCCTTTGATCTCGAGCTTGGTAAGGCTGTGCATAACTTCGGCGACGGGAAGCCCTGTCCCGTCCACTATCTCATCTATATTTACGGGTGTCCCGCTTAATCTCACGAATACATCCTCTTCCTGCCGGCCCAGCCCGCAGGGAATATGCTCCGGCTCTTCCGGCCTTTCCGCCTTCATATGGCCTCTGATGACATCGCCCAGTTCCTCGATGACATCATCGGCCGACTCGACGAGTCTGGCGCCCTGCCTTATCAGCATATTCGTCCCGGCCGCGGTCGCCGCGCGCGCCTGCCCGGGGACAGCGAACAGCTCCTTCCCCTGCTCCAGCGCGAAATCCGTTGTAATCAAGGCGCCTGAATTCTTCGCGGCCTCCACGACTACCACGCCCAGCGAAAGTCCGCTTATTATCCTGTTCCTTCTCGGGAAATTATCCTTATACGGTTCCATCGCCATCGGGAACTCCGAGACGACCGCGCCGTTCTTTGAGATCTCTTCGGCCAACCCCGTATGCTCTTCCGGATATATATTAGCGAGGCCGCTGCCGAGCACGGCTATGGTCCTGCCTTTGGCTTTCAGCGCGCCCTTATGTCCGGCCGCGTCTATGCCGCGCGCCAATCCTGAGACGACGGTCATGCCGCGCGCCGCCAATTCATAGCCCAGCCTCTCGGCGGTCTGCAGGCCGTAACGGCTCGCGCGCCTTGAGCCGACTATCCCTATCGAATACCTGTCCTCGGCTGTCAATTCCCCTTTTACGTAAAGAATGATCGGAGGGTCATAGATATCTTTCAGGTTCATCGGGTAATCTTTATCTAGACAAGAGATTACTTTGACGTTGCGTCTATCGATATATTTCAACTCGTCCCTGAGTATTTTATCTTTATCGCAACTTATTATCGCACTTGAAACCTTCGGGCCTATCTGGTCTACTTTCGCCAATTCGGCCTTCGCGGCGGAAAATATCTTTTCAACTGCTCCAAAATGCCGCATAAGATTGTTGAATCTGATAAAACCGATATCTGGAATACAATTTAAGACTATCAAAAGCTCTTTTTCGTTCATTAAGAGATCGCCCCATCTTCTTTAAGCAGGGATATTATTTTTTCCGCGACTTCATCGACGCTCAAGTTGTTTGTATCTATCCTGTGGTCAGCCTGAGCATAAAATTCCGCGCGTTTCGCTAACAGCTCGGAGATCTTTTCCTCGGGATCGCTTACATTGAGCAAAGGCCGGTGGGTGTGGCCTTTTGTTCTTTCCAGGATCTTTGTCGGCGATGCGTCAAGATAGAATAAGATGCCGTTAGATCTCAAATTAACGACATTTTCTTTGTCGATAACGGCGCCTCCGCCGGTGGCGGTAACCAGGCCCGTAAACAAGGAGGCCTTTTTCACAACCTCCCTTTCGGCTTTCCTGAAATACTGCTCACCTTTCTTGGTAAATATCTCGCTGATGGGCATACCTTCGCGCTCCTCGATCTTCTCATCGAGGTCAACGAATTTCCTCTTGAGTAATCTGGCAAGGGTCTTTCCGACCGCCGTCTTGCCTGCACCCATGAATCCGACTAATATTATGTTTTTCATCTTTTAAATATTTCTATGTTGAAATTTAAGTCTCGCTTGGCCTTATTTATTACTCGCTTCAACCAAACTCTACTGCGTCATAAACCGGCTCTGCGCAAGACATTAAATTTCAACTTCGACATATTTAAAATCCTTTCACTTGCTTTATGTATCCGTCGAAATTGCGCTTCATCTCGCCGAGGCTGTCGCCGCCGAACTTCTCGGCCATCGAGCAGGCCATGACGAACGCGAGCACCGCTTCCCCTACCACGGATACGGCATGCACCGCACATACGTCGTGCCTCTCGACCTGTGCCTCGGCCTTCTTCTTCGTCTTTATGTCTACGGTTTCCATCGGGGTCCCCAGCGTAGCGATAGGTTTCATCGCTATCTTTACTATTATGGGCTCGCCGTTGCTGATGCCGCCTTCTATCCCGCCCGCGTTATTGGACTTGTGCGAGAAACCGCCTTGTTTGTCCAGAATTATCTCATCGTGGACTTTCGATCCGGGGAGCCTCGCCGCGGCGAAACCGAGGCCTATCTCCACGCCCTTTATCGCCTGTATCGACATCATCGCGCCGGCGATCTTCGCGTCGAGCCGCCTGTCTGACTGGACATGGCTTCCAAGGCCGATAGGCACACCCGCGGCCGTTATCTCGCATATGCCGCCGATGGTATCGCCGGTCTTCGCGCATTCCTCGACTTTCTTCAACATACCCTTCTGGTTTACGGCGCCGCCTATCTCGATGACATGGCTGGCTATCCTTATGCCGAACTCCTCCAAAAGCATCTTGCAGATGGCCCCTACGGCGACGCGCATCGCCGTCTCGCGCGCGCTCGCCCTCTCCAATATGTCGCGGATGTCCTCCCTATCGTATTTTATTACCCCGGCCAGATCGGCGTGCCCGGGCCGCGGCCTTGTGACGGCCGGAAGGCTGTCTATCGAGGCATCCTTGTTCTCAATAGATAATGCGATAGGACTGCCGATAGCGATGCCTTTTCGCAGGCCGCCAAGTATCTGGACGGTATCCGACTCTATGGCCATCCTGGCCCCGCGCCCGAAACCGGACTGCCTGCGTTTGAGCTCGAGGTTTATCTGCCCTCTTTCTACCTTAAGGCCGGCCGGCATACCCTCGAGGATGCCGAGTAAAACCTTACCGTGAGATTCTCCAGCGGTCAAATATCTTAACATTTCACATCCCTCCTGTTTATAGTTGGCGCTCTAGCGACAACTATACGGGAAATAAAAAAAGTATGTCTTCCCTGAACATGACGCATACAAAAGCCGCAAGGACAAGGAACGGGCCGTATTGTATCGTGTCCTGCTTTTTCATTAATAATTTCGGGACGCCGACGATCGAACCGAATACCGGCGCGAGAAAGAAAGCCGCGACGGTGAGCTTCCATCCCAGGAAAGCCCCGATGAACATGAACAGCATCAGGTCCCCGCCGCCCATCGCCTCTTTCTTGTAAGCTATCTTCCCGAGCACGCCTATGAGGTAGAGCGAAACGAAACCGAAGACCATCCCGAAGAACGAATCGCCTAAGGCCCAGAGCCTCGAGGCCTCCCCTTGGAGCCTCGGGTACGCCGCGCTCAAGATCAGCCCTAAGACCGCCCCGGGTATGGTAAGTTCGTCGGGTATTATCCAGTGCTCTATATCTATGAACGATACTATTATCAGCACAGAAAAAAGCGCCGCGTATATCACGAAGTCTTGCGTAGCCTTGAACCGCCAGTAGACGGCAATAAACATCAGCGCTGTCAGCGCCTCGACCGCGAAATACCTGAAAGAGATCTTCGTCTTGCAATAGGCGCACCTGCCGCGGAGCATCAAATAGCTCACGAACGGGATGTTCAGGTACCACGGTATCGGCCTCCGGCATCCCGGGCAATGCGACGCGGGAAATACTATCGACTCGCCGCGCGGCATCCTGTATATGCAGACATTAAGAAAACTGCCGACGATTGAGCCGAATAAAAAAACGAAGACGTAGATTATCGCCGCCGTCATTATCTTATGGCTTTCTTTAGCGCTGCGCGCATCACCGGGACAGGCGCCTTCTTCCCGGTAAAGAATTCAAATGAAAGCACGCCCTGGTATAAAAGCATGCCCAGCCCGTTCGATACTTTTATCCCCCTCTTTTTGGCCTCTTTCAACAACGGCGTCGCCGGAGGGTTATATACGATATCGTAAACCGCCAAATCCTTATGCAGGGCCTTGGGGTTTACGATACACGGGTCGCCCTTATGCATTCCCACCGGGCTCGCGTTGACCAGCAGGTCCGAACCGAGGGCTTCCTCGTCTATGCGCGACCTAAGGAACGGGATATGCTTCGTCCCGCAGCGCGGGAAATCTTTTTTGGTCTTTGCCGCGAGCTCTTTCGCCCTCTTCTCTATCTGGTCGACAAAAGTGACGGACTTCGCGCCTTCCCTCGCGAGGACGAACGCGATAGCCTTCGCCGCGCCGCCGCAGCC
Organism: Candidatus Omnitrophota bacterium; assembly: GCA_028716565.1. Taxonomy (NCBI): domain Bacteria; kingdom Pseudomonadati; phylum Candidatus Omnitrophota; species Candidatus Omnitrophota bacterium. The sequence continues at coordinate 14,918 of JAQUPL010000006.1, read as the reverse complement.
GAACAACAAAACCGACCTGCCTTTGGGGTTTATCCTCAGGTCATTTTTCAGCGAACGGATGAACCCCTCCCCGTCCGTGTTATAGGCCTTGGCTTTCTCTTTCCTGAAGACTATCGTGTTCGCGGCGCCGATCCCCTTTACCTCAGGCGAAAGTTCGTCTACAAGGTGCAAGACCGCTTGTTTATGCGGTATCGTCACGTTGATACCCGAGACCCCAAGCGCCTTCAGGCTCCGGAACGCGGACTTAAGCGCGTGCGGCGGGACTTCGAACGGGATGTATACGGCATCTATCCCCAGAGAAGCGAATGCCGCATTTTGAAAATGCGGCGATAACGTGTGCTTGACCGGGAACCCTATTATCCCGAAGACCTCGGTCTTTCCGCTTATTTTTTTAGATCTCAATTTTCAATCTCTTGTTTTCCTTATGCAGCAATTTGTTCACCGCGTTGAGGTACGCCTTCGCGCTCGCCTCGATGACATCCGTGGAAGCCGATTTGCCTATCGCCTCCTTATCCTTCGAGCGCACGCGCACCGTGACCTCGCCCAACGCGTCCTTGCCCTTGGTCACCGCCTGTATCGAATAATCCATCATCTCGCCTTTGGTCCTGGTTATCTTGTCTATCGCCCTGCAGCAGGCGTCGACAGGGCCGTCTCCCCCGGCCCCGGCGGTCTTTACGCCGGCCTTAGAGCGGAGCTTCACTTCGGCGACAGGGGCGACATCCGTCCCCGCGGTCGTATGGAAAGAGATCAATTTCCACGTCTCGCTGAACCCGCCGGTCCCCTCTTCCATCAAGGTCTCGAGGTCCTCGTCATAGATGAACTTTTTCTTATCGGCCAATATCTTGAAACGCCCGAACGCCTTCTCCATCTCCTGCTCGCTCGAGGCGTATCCGAGCTTTTTGATCTTCTCGATAAAGGCGTGGCGGCCCGAGTGCTTGCCCAAGACGAGGCTGGAGGCGCTCAAACCTATCTCCCTCGGGCTCATTATCTCGTATGTCGTGCGCTTCTTCAATACGCCGTCCTGGTGTATGCCGGACTCGTGCGCGAACGCGTTCTGTCCGACTATCGCCTTGTTCGGCTGGACCAGGATGCCGGTCAATTTCGAGACGAGCCTGCTCGCCTTCGAGATCTCTTCTGTCACTATGCCCGTAGAGAAGTTTTTGAAGAAATCGTTCCTCGTCTTTATGATCATGACGATCTCTTCCATCGACGCGTTGCCGGCGCGCTCGCCGATGCCGTTTATCGTGCACTCCACCTGCCTTGCGCCGTTCTTTACCGCGGCGATAGAATTCGCGACGGCAAGCCCGAGGTCATTGTGGCAATGGACGCTTATCACCGCTCTGCCGATGTTCGGCACGTGGTTCTTTATGTCGCGTATCAAGGCGCCGAACTCCTCGGGTATCGCGTATCCGACCGTGTCGGGGATGTTTATCGTGGTCGCGCCGGCGATTATCACCTGCTCGATGACGCGGTAGAGAAAATCCTTCTCGCTCCGCGAGGCATCCTCGGGCGAGAACTCCACGTCATCGGTAAAGTTCCGGGCGTATTTCACCCCTTCTACGGCGAGCTTTACTATCTCGTCCCCTGCCTTGCGCAACTTATACTTCATGTGTATTTTCGACGTCGCCAGGAATACGTGTATCCTCTTATTCTTCGCGGGCTTGATGGCCGCGCCGGCCGCTTCGATGTCCTTCTTCATGCACCGGGCGAGGCCGCATATCACGGGCCCCTTTATCTGCCGCGCGATGGAGTTCACCGCGGCAAAATCGCCTGGCGAAGATACCGGGAAACCGGCCTCTATCACGTCCGCCTTGAGGCGGACGAGCTGCCTGGCGACCTCGAGCTTTTCATGGTCCTCGAGTGAGGCGCCGGGGCATTGTTCGCCGTCGCGCAACGTCGTGTCAAATATTATGATCTTTTCCATGGTTTCTGGTGCTTTGCACCACCTCGCTATTTTATCCAGGGCATCATCTTACGGAGTTTCTTGCCGACAACCTCTATAAGATGGTTTTCATCCCTCTTCATTAACTTGTCGAAGTTCTTCCTTCCCGCTTCGTTCTCTTCTATCCATTCCTTCGCGAACGCGCCGGACTGTATATCCTTTAGTATTTTCTTCATCTCGGCGCGCGCCGCGTCGGTCACTATCCTTTTGCCGCGCGTAAGGTCGCCGTACTTTGCGGTATCAGAGACACGCTGCCTCATACCTTGTATGCCCTGCGAATAGATCAGGTCGGTAATCAGCTTCAGCTCGTGCAGGCACTCGAAATAAGCGATCTCGGGCTGGTATCCCGCCTCGACCAGCGTATCGAAACCGGCCATGATGAGCTCGGTCACGCCGCCGCACAGGACTACCTGTTCGCCGAACAGGTCTGTCTCGACCTCTTCCTTGAACGTCGTCTCGATGACGCCTGCCCTCGTGCCGCCAATGCCTTTGGCGTAAGCGAGCGCCGTCTTCAGGGCGTTGCCGCTGTGGTCCTGATATATCGCGACCAGGCACGGGACGCCTTTGCCTTCCTCAAACTGGGTCCTTACAAGCGCGCCCGGCCCTTTAGGCGCTATCATAAAGACATCGACATTCTTCGGCGGGACTATCCCCCTGAAATGGATGTTGAAGCCGTGAGAAAAATTGAGCGCCTTCCCCTCGGTCAGGTGCTTCTCGACGAACGCCTTGTATATCTTCGCCTGGAGATGGTCCTGCGTAAGTATCTGGATCACGTGCGCCTCTTTCGAGGCCGTCTCGGCGGACATAGGCTTGAAGCCGTCCTTGACCGCCTGCTCGTAATTCGGCGTTCCCTCAAGTTCGGAGACTATGACCTCTACGCCGCTATCCCTCAGGTTCAGCGCCTGGGCGCGGCCCTGGTTACCGTATCCGACTATCGCTACTTTCTTCCCCTTCAAAAAGTTCAGGTCCGCGTCTTTGTCATAATATATCTTCAACATTTATTCCTCTTCCTCCTTTATTGTTTTTGGTTTTTCCTTGGACTCCGTCTCCATCGCTATCTTTCCCGTCCTGACGATCTCCTTGATGCCGAACTGCCTCAGGAGCTCGATAAGGTCATCTATGTGCGAGGTCTCGCCCACGGCCTCTACGGTTATCGTATGCAGGCCCAGGTCCGCGACGTTCGCTTTCATCGTCTCCGCGATCTCGATTATCTTAGTGCGGTCGTTCTGGGCGTGGATGCCGACTTTTATCAATATCAGTTCGCGGTCGATGAATTTCGTCTTCGTCAGGTCGGTGATCGTAATGACATCTATCAGCTTGTTCAGCTGCTTCTTTATCTGCTCGAGAGTGCGCTCGTCGCCCTCGGCGATTATCGTCATCCTCGAGACGCTCGGGTCCTCTGTCTCGCCGACAGCGAGCGAATCTATGTTGAATCCGCGCGCCGAGAAAAGCCCTGATATTCGCGCGAGGACTCCCGGGTGGTTCTCGACAAGCACCGATATTGTCTGTCTCATGCCATGCTCCCTATCATATCATCGAGGCGTTTACCGGCCGGGACCATCGGGTAAACATTCTCCTCCGGTTCGACTATAAAGTCCATGACGACGGTGTTCTTTGTCCGCATCGCCTTTTCTATCGCTGGACGGACCTCTTCTTTTTTGCTGATCCGTATCCCGACCGCGCCATACGCCTCGGCTATCTTGACAAAGTCCGGGTTCTCGAGCTTCGTGTGGGAATACCTCTTCCCGTAGAAGAGCTCCTGCCACTGGCGGACCATGCCGAGATACGAGTTGTTGAGTATCGCTATCTTGACGTCTATCTTATTGACGACCGCGGTCGCGAGTTCCTGTATATTCATCTGTATCGACCCGTCGCCGCTTATGACGAAGACTTCGGAACCGGGCTTGCCGACTTTCGCGCCGATACCGGCCGGAAAACCGTAGCCCATCGTCCCGAGCCCGCCGCTTGAGAGCAGCTCGCGCGGACGCATGAAATTATACCACTGCGCCGTCCACATCTGGTGCTGGCCGACGTCGGTGGCAATTATCGCCTCTCCATTCGTCGCCTCGCAGATCTGCTGTATGACATACTGCGGGCGAAGCTTATCATCTATTTTGTAATGGAGCGGGTGCTTCTGCTTCCACTCGAGGATCTTCTCGGTCCACTCCTTGTCGTGCGGCCTGTGGACTACCTTCAAAAACTCGTCCAGGACGCACTTGACGTCCCCGACTATCGGGACATCGACCGAGACGCTCTTCGATATTGCCGACGGGTCGATGTCTATATGGATCACCTTCGCGTGCGGGGCGAACTCGTCTATCTTGCCGGTGACGCGGTCGTCGAACCGCGCGCCTATCGCTATAAGCAGGTCGCAGTTCTGGACAGCGTGGTTCGCGTATCCGGTCCCGTGCATGCCGAGCATGCCGAGCGAGAGCTCGTGGTTGCCGGGGAACGAACCCAGGCCGAGCAAAGTCATCGTGACCGGGGAATTTATCTTCTCGGCAAACTCCTTCAATTCTTTCGCCGCGCCTGAGAGGATGACCCCGCCGCCCGCGTATATGACGGGACGTTTCGATTCCGAGACCATCTTGACCGCCCTTTTGATCTGCCCGGGATGCCCGCAATACGTCGGCTTGTAGCCGCGGACATTGATCTTCTCCGGATAATGGAACTCGGCCTCGGCCAACTGGACATCTGACGGCAAATCTATGAGGACAGGCCCGGGCCTTCCGGTCGAGGCGATATGGAACGCCTCCTTGACCGTCCGCGCGAGGTCCTTGACGTCCTTGACGAGGTAATTATGCTTGGTTATCGGGCGCGTGATGCCGATAATATCGGCCTCCTGGAACGCGTCGTTGCCGATCATGAAGGTCTTGACCTGTCCTGTTATCGCGACCATAGGTATCGAATCCATATACGCGGTCGCGATGCCTGTGACGAGGTTCGTCGCGCCCGGCCCGGATGTCGCTATACAGACGCCGGGTTTGCCGGTCGCGCGCGTATACCCGTCGGCTGCGTGCGCGGCAGCCTGCTCGTGCCTGACCAAATAAAACTTCAAGTCAGAGTGATATAAGGCGTCGAAGAGCGGCAATGCCTGCCCGCCCGGATAGCCGAATATCGCCCCGACATTCTCTTTTTTGAGCGATTCGACCAATATCTTCGCCCCGTTCATTTTAGTTGTCATTTAATTATTAACCTTTCATAACGGCGCCTGTGCCCGCAGATGTGACGAGTTTCGCGTAACGCGCGAGGTAGCCCTTCGTTATCTTCGGCTTATGCGCCTTGATTGATCTCATCCGTTTTGTCAATTCGGCCTTCGAGACCTTCAACTCGAGTTTCCTCTTGTTGATGTCGATCTCGATGGTATCGCCGTTCCTGATAGCGGCGATAGGCCCGCCCTCGGCCGCCTCAGGCGCTATATGCCCGATGCACGGCCCCTGTGTGCCGCCGGAGAATCTTCCGTCTGTGATCAAAGCGACTTTATCGGCTAATCCCATACCGACGATGGCCGCGGTCGGGGACAACATCTCCCTCATACCCGGCCCGCCCTTGGGGCCTTCATAGCGGATGACAACGCAGTCGCCTGCGGTTATCTTCTTCTCCATGATAGCCCTCATCGCGTCTTCCTCGGAATTAAAGCATTTCGCCTTGCCGGTGAAATGCTTTATCTTCTCCTGAACGGCGCTCTGCTTGACTACGGCACCGTCCGGGGCAATATTGCCCTTCAGGACGGCTATACCTCCTTCTCTATGATATGGCCTGTTCAACGGCCTGATGACCTCCTCGTCGTCTATGCGCGCGGCGTCGGCGATCTGGTAGATCGTCCTGCCGCTGACTGTCGGGAGGTTGCTCAATTCCGGTTTAAGCCTCTTCATGACAGCGGGTATACCTCCGGCAAACTCGAGGTCTTCCATGAAATATTTGCCCGAAGGCAGTATGTCCGAGATATGCGGCGTCTCCCGGCTTATCTTATCGAAGACATCGAGCGGCATTTTTATGCCCAGCTCATGCGCGATAGCCGTGACGTGTAAAACCGTGTTCGTCGACCCGCCGAGCGCCATATCGACGCGCAGCGCGTTCTCGATCGCCTTCGGAGTCAAGATCTTTTTGGGCGTTATACCCTTTTTGACAATCTCGACGATACACTCGCCGCTCAAATAAGCTATCCTCTCCCTCTTCGCCGATGCCGCGAGGGCCGTAGCCCCGCCCGGCATGGCGATACCGAGCGCCTCTGAGAGACAGCTCATAGTATTCGCGGTATAAAGGCCCTGGCAAGCGCCTGCGCCCGGGCAAGCGTTGCACTCGAGTTCTTCGAGCTCTTCTCTTGTAATCTCTCCGGCCCTGTGCCTTCCGACCGCCTCGAACGTATCCTTGACGAGCGAGAGGCGTTTTAACCCCGAACGGCCCGAAAGCATCGGCCCGCCGGTGACGACGATAGCCGGGATATTCATCCTGCACGCCGCCATCATCATTCCCGGGGTGATCTTATCGCAATTCGTAAGCAAAATAAGCCCATCCAAGGCGTGGGCTGTCGTGACCATCTCAACTGAATCTGCTATGAGTTCCCTCAACGGAAGCGAGCAATGCATGCCCAAATGGCCCATGGCGATGCCGTCGCAGATGGCGGGTATGCCGAAGACAAAGGCTGTGCCGCCGGCCGCGTAGATCCCGTGCTCTATCGAGCGCTCAAGCTCGCGTAAATGGACATGGCCGGGGACGAGGTCTGTAAAGCTGGAGGCTATGCCGATGAACGGCCGCTCCATCTCAGACTTCGTCATACCAGTGGCATACATAAGCGAACGACTTCCGACCTTCTCGAGGCCTTTCTTGACCCTATCGCTTCTTAACATGATATATCTCCTTGGATTACCTAGGGATACGAAACCCTATGGGTTGGCACAAAGGAAAGTTTAAGCCATTGTAAACCAGAATTATAGCATATCGACCGGATATGTCAATAATATTATAGGACGTCAAGCCGGGGGCCAAATACCATCCTTCACCCCTATAGACGTAAAATGGCGGGATTTTCTTTCATAAATTATTTGACGTATTTTGTGTCGTCAGGGCCGATAGCGTTAAGCTGGAGGACTACATCCCCCTCTTTGGCCACTGCGTAGTGCGGCATCTCGCCCGGCTCTGTAAAGAAGCTACCGGGAGGGAGTCTCTTTAGTTTCGACTCGTCGAACTTATCTCCGTAGCCAAAAAAGAAAGTTCCTGACAGGACGGTGACCATTCTTCCCTTATTCGGGTGCGAATGGGGTTTCAGGATGGTATTGGCGGGTATCCTGATGCGCTGGGTGTATGTCGCCGCGATGCTTGGGTCTCCTGCCAGGACCGCAGTCTGAAGGCCGTGCAGTTTGGGGTCTGTATTCCATATTATGTCGCCCGGCACAAGCCGTACAGCAGGCATGTTGGCATTATTCGCTCCGGTAAAATGGCAAACCGCGGCGCATGCCAGGATTATCACTGCGGATATAACGAGATATTTAAGATATTTCATATTGCTCCTTTATCTTAACCTCGGTAAAAATCGCCCCGTTTTTTTCTGATACTCAAGATACGTCTCCCCGAAAACTCCGATCATAAGTCTTTCTTCATATCTTACCACGTAATGCCATATCGGGTGCAAGAGTGCTGCCCACAAAACAAAAATGTAGCTGTTAAGGTAGACGGCTAATCCAAAATCAAATATCGATAAAAATGCGGCGTAGAGCGGATGGCGGACATACTTAAACGCTCCGGTAGTGCAAAACTTGTTGCCCCTATCAGCCGTGGGCAATGACTTAACACTCCAGACGATTAACACCAGCGTCATTAAAATCGAAACTAAGAATACTGAATTCAGAAGAAGCTGATTATTTGATATTGGAGGAAGATCGATCCGTTTGTTGAGCCAATTAGCAACGAAGAGCAGTACAAGGCTGATCAGTAATCCGGCGGGACCACTGCCGAAGACCTTGCTTAACCTTGTGGGTTGCTTGTCCATCCGGGCAATCTCATTTGAGTTTTTCCGTTCGTATGAGTTCTTCCTTTTCTCGGTGACCGCCACTTTCCTTGCCGTCTTGGCTAACCCATGTGATCCAATTCTCATCGCGATAGAAATTGACCACGATTGGTCGTCTAAGGCTTCGCTCTTTCTGATACTGGCGCAGAAGATCGAGAATCTCATCCTGACGTTGCTTGTCCGTGACCGTATAAACAATGACACGGTGAGGCGTTGGTCCGAATATGCCGCCGCCGCCACCCGGGCTGCAGAATACCGGTGAACCATCCGGCCTCGACTTTGATTTCTCAGCGAAGACGAAATGATCAGCCACATACCGGGCAATCGCTCCGGCTTCTCCTGCGTCCGATGCGGTTGGTATCCCGTACATAAAAATTCCCGGAATCATTCCGTGCGACCACCACATCACTGCGCCAAACGCAGCAAGGATGACTACGATGACAAGAACTGCTCTTTTCACGCTTACCCCTAACGTTTAAACTCAGCGGCTGCCCCAATTGGTCCTGATTTGCTTGTAATTAAATATATATAGTAACGTCAATATGCCCGCCGGCAGTATGCCAAATATCGCGCCCGCGTATACAACCAGGATCGTAGCCGGTGAATCTATATAAAGCGGATGATTAGTAAAGAAAGCGTAATTATTTAAGAAGAAACTTACTATTGCTTGCCAGCCCATTGTCAACCAATACAGGGTCATTAAAAATATTGATGCTATCCAGGCATACTTGCGATTTAAGATTATCCCCCTTGTTGAAAATACGAACGATAAGGCAAACAAAGGTACTATGATCTTAACTATGGAAAAAAGCGGATGTAATACTACTATGAAGGAAATGAGGATTAATTGTATCGTCCAAATTACTTGGACTATCCTAAGCAGCGATATTCCGGCATTATCCTTCATTTCTTCTCTCACGTTTGAGCTCAGCGGCGGCGACCCTAAAACAGGATGCCAGCGCCGTCCGCTGGAGTGAAATGTTAGGCACTTTTTTGTTTCTTTAATATTTCTTCGGCAGTATGGAAACGTACCTTTTTGTTTCTCTCTTTTTCTTCATACTTCGCAATAATTTTTCTATCGATCAGGGTTTCGCGCAGTTCAATTAGCGCATCCTTTTTCCTGTACGCAATCGCTTCCGATACGGCACGGAATTCGTTCTCCGAGACAGGATTATAAACCCCGGCCAATAAATCTTTTTCTATTATTCTTTCTTCTGAAGTCAGTTTAATCTTTTCCATTTTATCGATATACATCTTTACGATGGCCTAAATCTAAAATGATAACCATCAACTTTGAGTGATAAACTTCGTATATAATCCTATAGTTTCCCATTCTGTGAGAATACAAGCCCGAGAGCTTACCATGAAGCTTCTTCCCCTGTTCAGGAACTTTCGCTATATCGTTAAATGCGTTTATAAATCTTTGGTATAGTGTCTTGTCGGAATGGTATACTTTCTTTAGATCCTTTTCGACCTGCCTGGCAAATTCTAGACTATACACGCTCAATCCGACGCCTTAATTCTGCAAGTGTGACGGTTTTTCCGGATTCCGCTTCTTTCCTTGCTTTTTTTATGCGTCTTAAGGCAGTTTTGTCGGAAAGGATCTCTATTGTTTCGATAAGCCCTTCATAATCTTCCGGATTAATGAGCATCATGACGGGATTGCCGCGTTTTGTGACAATATAGCGGTCATATTTAGACGCTATGGCATTAGCTACTTTAGGTAATCCGGGACGTAAGGCTTTCAATGTAATAGTATGGGTCATTGTCTTACCCTCCTTTATCAAAGGTAAGTATACACATTAATGTATACTATGTCAAGATATATTTTATTGGCCTAACGTCTGAACTCAGCGGCTGTGCCCTGCTAACAGACGGCTAGCAAAGTCCGCTGGAGTGAATTGTTAGGTTTCATTATTTTGTTTCCTGGGTAGAAAGAACCCGCATAAGTGCTTCGAATGCCGCTTCGCCAATTTTCTTCCCAGCCTTAATGCTTTCATGATATGTGAATATCGCCGAAATAAGATACAAACTCGCTATTAAAATTATGATTTTTGGCATTTTAGCATACCGAACCCAAAGATATATTCCTAAAATACTAGAAAGAGAAAGGGCAATTATCATAGGAATTTGTCCAAATTCAAAATATACATAAATTCCTAGGAAAAAAATTACTAAAACCGTACCAAGAATTATAGATAACCTTATTATCCAGATCATTTTCGTTATTTAATTTTTCAACCTAACGGGTGAACTCAGCGGCTGGCACTTTAAAACAGGACGCTGGGACAGTCCGCTGGAGTGAAATGTTATGTGCCATTATTTGTTTTAACGGGGAATCTCTTCCTAAGTTCATCTAATTTCGTTTGATATGTCTTTGCTTTTATGTTGATAACTCTTGATATTTCTTCCGGCGCTCTCTCCTTAAAGAATTCCGCCCAAAACAAACCAAATATCATGAAATAGCTGAATAAAATCTTAATAAGCCACTTTTTATAACTATCATCTGTTTCTTCATAGTCAAAATAATTTGCCTCTAGAGTCATCTTTTCTTTGTCTTCTACGTACCTTCCCAGAACATCAAGGGCATCAGAATGCTCAAAGATGCTGCAGAATTCATGAATCTCTATTAATTCTTTTGCAAGAGGGAAATCAGTTATATTCTTTTTTATCGTTGCCTTAATATTTCTAAAAATAGCATCCCATTCTGCCTCTTCTTCTGAGCCCAGTTTAATGTTTGCCTTATATACGTTTTCTTTATCTGGATTTTTCAATAAATAATAAGCAGTAAATGTGCTATCAATCGCCGATCTAAGATTGCAAAAAGATTTGCCTTTATGAAGGCGAAGAAAATTTGTCATACTTAAATATAATTCTCGATGAACGTTAAGAAATAGAAAAGCGGGGATTTTATGTTCTTTTTTATCAACTTTAATCTTTAGAGCTTCTTTGTATAATATATCTAGATTATGGATTAGAAAGAAATATTCGCCTAGATTTACAGAGCTCTTAATTTGATTTTCTTGTTCTATTCCTAAAAAATGAATGAAATCACGTATATTTTCTGCCATATTTCCGTTCTATTTTTCTCACATAATGTTTCGGGTTACTTCAAGTTTGCCGTAATGAAACAAGGGCAAATTTTAATAAGTGAACTAAAAATATTTCAACACTTTTTCAATAAGTAAGATATATCCGATACTTAATATCACTGGGTACGCTAAATCTATTAAGTACCAAACGGTAAATAACGTTAACACAATAACATTATTTGTTTTAGGTACGATTTGATGTTTTTTGACTTCTATCCAGAAGGTTGGAATTGACGCAAATGATATTATAAATATTCCCGGAATGACAAGAAGAAGGGTAGAAAAACTTACTAGGTTTGATCGATAAATATTATAAATAACCCCTGAAATAAGCCACAGAAAGATATTGGCTTTGGAATGATTACTAGCCATTTGATTATATTTTGTTTTATCGAGACCACATATTGTATTTTCCATAGTATTATTTTTAAATTTTTGTTAGCTCACTGATCAAATAGCTCGTGTTATGTTGTATACGAATATTTGGAATTACCTCACATAACGTCTGAACTCAGCGGCTGGCACCTTAAAACAGACGGCCGGGACAGTCCGCTGAAGTGAAATGTTATGAGCCTTTCTTAATCTTATTTTTCTTTAATTTATAAATCTGTATTTCTTTCGGAATACTGCTCAATTTATCAAATTCATTCTGTGTCATGTTTTTATATGATTTGGTTTTCGCTCTCCGCGCATTCCACGCTATATTAAGATGGCGATATATATGTTCTAGTAATATTTGATACTCAGGTTCTGCCGAATAATCTTTTCTTTTTATTCGTTCCTCAATTTCCTCAATTTGCTCACGGGCATCTTTCAGATCGCTATTTATTATCTTCCAATTCATTTTATCATCTCATAACGTTTGAACTCGGCGGCTGGCACCTTAAAACAGACGGCTGGGACAGTCCGCTGGAGTGAATTGTTATGAGCCTTTATATTTGCCTTTTTTCTCACGATGATTTTGCTTAACAATTCTAGTATATCTTTTCGGAGGATACTTTTTATCGTAATTTCCAAATCCACGCCCTTTTATAAAAGCACCACAGAAAGGACAATAATATAAGTGTGCAAATCCATCTATCGCCCAGTCTGTTTCATCGATTTCATGGGTATGTTCATAAATATATTGTATCAAGCCCTCATTATAGAATTCCTTAAACCTTTCGCAGCAGAAAGTCAGGATTTTATTATTAATTATTTTTCTCATAACAATTATTAGACCTTTTTATATTTGTTCTTAATGTTCATTCCGATTCCTATTAATATACATGCAACTCCGCCTGATAAACAAAGCCAATAGCCCTTATTATGTAATGCGGTTCCAATTTTATCTTCCACGTATATTTTTTGCTCATTTTTCACAATTTGTTGTCCGCTTGAATCAAGCATTGGCTTCATAAGAATTCCATTGTATAAGAATTGGGGACTTAATAAAATTAGAAGTATTCCCGCTATTATGATTGTCCATCCATTTTTCATTTTATAATCTTTCAGTTTAACGCTTGAACTCAGCGGCGGCGACCCTATTAAACACGCTGGCGCTGTCCGCTGGAGTGAATTGTTAGGCTTTAATTATTAATGAAAAATCGCCTCATCGAAATCATTTTTGTTTAGAACGTGCCCCTTAGTAATTGTATAGATTAAAAGATCTGAGAGTAATACAAAAGATTTGCTCAAAGCTTTGGAAATATTTTCTTCAGATAATTTTTCTCCATGAACAACTTTGCTACGCAGGCTGTAAAGATTTTTTATTTCGTCAAATTTTTCGCGCCTTAATGGGCCACGCGGAGATAGAAGGCAAGCAGAAATAAGAGAAATACGATAAATCAATTCAGATGTAATACCAAATATTGCCTCAATTCCCGACCATAATCTAGAAACCGCGGATCGTGCATCTTTTGCAAATCTCCAATCAGTAGCAGCTTCTAAAGCAAAACGAAACGACTCGCTCTCGGACGCAAGACGGTTAAAGGTATTATAATACTTTCTTATCCATGAAATGTCTTCTTCTGATGGCATGCCTACCTTTGCGTTTGAATGAGTTAAAATTTCCAAATGAAAATCTAAAAGATTGCCTTCAAAGCTTGGCAAATCCTTCTTTGGTCGAAAAACAGCTGATTCAACCCCCTCTGCTTTTATTTGTTTTCTAAACGATTCTGCCGATTTTGGTTGATGTCCTGCAATATAATTCCAAGTGTAGGAACTACAAGCTACGCAGATATGTCGCGTGTAGCCTTTCAAAACCAAAAGCGTAGAAGCTAACCAAGCACAATTTAGAGTGTCATATCCTGGTAATATGTCGGAATCTTTAGCGCTCTCGATTTCAACCGTCAGAGCTGGAGCAATTGGTTCTAAAACAGACCAGCCATGAAAACCAACAGCACCAGCAGAAGCTAAATCAAAGACTGTGATAGGAGATTTAATGGGAACAAGCGTAATGCCGGGGGTTAAAGTTAAAGGCTTAGTTGGTCTAGGAAATCCTGCGATTAAAATGTACCAATTTTTGTTTGATTCGGATATTTTATTTGTTTTTGTCATTTGATTATTATTAATTTATAACGCCTAACATTTGAACTCAGCGGCGGTGCCCTTTAAAACAGGTGGCTGGCGCAGTCCGCTGGAGTGAATTGTTAGGCATCTTTGTAATATTTTCTAAGTACCATTATCAAATCCAGAACGTCTCCTTTGCATCCACTTGCCGAAAAATCTAATGGACCTGCCCCAATAACCCTGCCTACCTCATCGCAATACTGTTGAAGATTGGCAATAAAATCGCTCAACGATTTTTCATCATGATCGCCAAGCGTAATCCCACTCGCGGCATTATCTCGATCAAAATGAGCTATTCTTTTGTTTCTAGCTGGTTTAATTAAATCACCATAGGCCAATATTTGACTTGATAGCTTTTTGATTTGATCCGTTAGTAAATTTTCTTTACTCAGTTGAGTATTCAACAATTCTATTGATATTGTTTCATATGTAACCCCTTTTATTTTTATTGTCGACGAATCCATTATCTTGCATACCTGTAACAGCCAATCTCTATGCATTATTTCAGCTATATCATTAAAAAAGGTGGGGGCGGTTTTAGTTAACAACTCATCTACCCCAGAAAAAAACAACTGGTTATAGGTATTGTAATCTCGTCGAATTATAATGCAGTGGTCTCGAAACATGCAAAAATCGTCAATCAGTTTTTGTGATGCCATAATTTTTCACCTAACGTTTGAACTCAGCGGCTTTGCCCTTCACCGAATTAAGTCTACTTTCATTGTAATTATTTCATGATTATTTTGTTAAGCTTATGTCAGAAAGAACCACGCAGCTACTAGGATGAGTCCACACACATCGCCGACCACTGTGCTCCATGGGTTCCCGATTTCATTCACCAGTAACTGCTTCCCTGAAGCCTGGAAATTTGCTCGCATTTGAGCACGATTCTTCGCCTGCCGAAAGTCCTTAGGGATAGAAATGGTCACTAGTAACACGGATGCGAGAAATGGTACGAACGTAAATGATCCGGGTCCCACGACCCACCCAAAGACATACCATCCAAATGCCACTGCAACAATGACTCCTCCGACACATCCTATAAAACCAGCGATTGTGGAACGGAGCCAAACTGATGTTCGGCTGAGTATAAAAGCTATTGGCCCGCCGGTAGCAATCGCTCCCACCCTTGACGCTAAAAAGGATAAAGGTACTACTAAAATATATGCGATTATCGTTTTCATACTTTATCTTTATTTAGCCTAACATATAATATACGAATTCGTAGTTTATGGGTCTTCGTACTGCCTAAACGGAAGTATACCATTTTCGCCTGACTTTACAACACAATTTTTGTTGACAGATTTCGCCTTTGGCCTATAATAGC